>CAYWVA010000053.1:0-13645 GCA_964461545.1 uncultured Rhizobiaceae bacterium
CGTCGCGGCGAGCTGGTACGGCATTGCGCGCACCGCCACCCTCGACCGAGCGGGCGCCCGGGGCGAAAGCGATGATGGCGGCACCGCCAAAGTCATTACCGGCGTCACCGAGATCGGCGAGGGCATTCTGACCGTGCTGGCCCAGATCGCTGCCGACGAACTCGGGATTCACCCCGACGACGTGACCATCGGTGACAACGACACGGCGCGGACCCCGGAGGCCGCCCACGCCGGAGCAACGCGCCAGACCTACATGATCGGCAACGTCGTGGCGCTCGCCGCCCGCGATGCCCGCAGCCGACTAGATCCGGTGATCGCTGCCCACTGGGACGTAGCGCCGGAGACGATCGAGGCGCGCGCAGGGGAGATCTGGGCGCGCGGCACCAATCTGCGTATGTCGATGGCCGATGCGGTCGCACTCGCCAAGCAGCGTGGCGTCGTGTGCGTCGGCTCGGGCTCGTTCGGCACCGACACCACTGGGCTCGATCCTGTCGACGGCTCGGGCCGGCCGTGGCAGGCCTACGTCTACGGCTGTCAAGTGGCCGAGGTCGAAGTCGACACGGCCACCGGGGAGGTCCAGGTGTTGGGCATGTGGGCGGCGCACGACATCGGCCGCGTGGTCAATCCGCGCGGTGTCGAGGGCCAGATCGAGGGCGGCATCGTGCAGGCCGTCGGCCAGGCGCTGATGGAGGACTACCAGCAGACCAACGGCTACACGACGACGCCGGGGTTGGCCAAATACATCCTGCCCACCTCGCTCGACGTGCCGCACGTTACCTCAATCCTCATTGAGGACCACGACCCTCTGGGGCCGCTGGGCGTCAAGGGCATCGGCGAGCCGGCCATGGTGCCGACATGCCCGGCAATCACCAACGCCATCTATGACGCCGTCGGCATCCGGATCACCGAACTGCCAGCCACGCCGGAAAAAGTGCTGACTGCGCTGTTGGAAAAACGGGCGAAGGACAACGCGCCGATCAACATGGCGGTGGAGGCGGCCGAGTGAACGAAAGCATGTATGGCAGGATGCGGGTCGGGATCGTCCACTTCAAGGCGTATCCGGGCATCGAGACGGGTGAGGGCCCTATCCTTGAGACGCTCGAGAAGATCTGCGCCGACGATTTCTGGACGGCGGTGGAAGTCGGCTGGATGAAGGACTTCCGGGTTCGCAACACCGCGCGCCAGCTTCTCGACCAGAGTCACCTGACGGTGTGCTACGCCACCCAGCCCAGGGTGCTGGGCACCAAGCTGAACCTCAATTCCTTCGACGGCAAGGAGCGCCGTACGGCCATCGAGGCGGTCAAGTCCTGCGTCGACGAGGCCCATGACCTCGGTGCCGAAGTGGTCCGACTGATCGCCGGCAAGGACCCGGGCGATGCCAAGCGCGAGGATGCCAAGAAGCTGCTGGTCGATTCCCTAGCCCAGATCATCGAGTATGGCGCCGAGGAAGGACCGATGAAGTTCACGCTCAAGATCTTCGACCGCGACATCGACAAGAAGAACCTGATCGGCCATTTCGCCGATGCGCTGGACGTGGCCGAGACGCTGCGGCCGAGCTATCCAAACTTCGGGCTGCTGGCCGATCTCAGCCATTTTCCCCTGCTTAAGGAGAAGGCCGAAGAGGCGATTCCGCTGATCAAGGACTATCTCGACGCGGTGCATCTGGGCAACTGCGTGTGCGCCGAGCGCGCCCATCCCGCCTACGGCGACATCCAGCCGCGCTTCGGCGTCCCGGGCGGCGAGATCGATTTGCCCGAAGTCGTCGACTTCTTCAGGATCCTGCACGGCATCGGCTTCTTCGATGGGCCACAGAGGCCGGTGGTCAGTGCCGAGGTGCGCCCCGTACTGGCTGGGGAAATCTCCGACATCGTTCTGGCCAATACCAAACGTGTAATTCGAGATGCCTGGGCGCTTGCGTGATCGGGCGGGCTGGGCATAACGGATGATGGTCGTTCCATCTATGACAACAAGCAACTGAAACCGGGAGGAAATTGAGATGACTGCGACGTGGAGACGGACTGTATTGCGGCTGCCCCTCGTGGCGGCGGCTGTCGTGGCGGTGTCGGCGGGGGTGGCGCGTGCCGATTACCCTGAAAAGCCGGTGGAGATGACGGTGCTGTTTGGCGGCAATGCCCAGACCATCGGGCAGCTTCTCGCCGACCTGATGTCGAAGGAGTTGCCGCAGCCGGTCGTGGCGGTGAGCCGGCCCGGCGGCGGCGGCGCCATCGGCTACATCCATGTCAATGCCACCGCACCGGACGGCTACAACATCGTGTGGAATTCGAACTCGATCTCTTCCAACTATCACCAGGGCAACCTGCCGTTCAACTACGAGGCGTTCACCCCGATCGCCCGCGTGTCGGTCGAAGTGCCGGCGCTCGCGGTCCGGGCCGACGCCGGCTGGGAGACGCTGAGCGACATGGTGGAGGCCATCAAGAGCGGTGATACTAAGCTGAAGGTCGGCGATTCAGGGGCGGGCTCGTTCACCCACCTGACCTCGGTCGCCGTGCTTGAGGCACTGGGGATCAATGACGACGCCATCTACGTGCCCTACGGCGACGGCAAGGCGCCGGTGGAACTGCTCGCCGGACGCATCGACGCGGCTGTCCAATGGCCGGGCCAGTTCGTGCAGCACCACCAGGAGGGGACGCTGCGCATCCTGTGCGTCACCGGCGCCGAGCGCATCGCGCTCCTTCCCGAGACGCCGACCTGCGCCGAGGCTGGCGCCGAAGGTGTCGACATCACCATGTGGCGTGGTCTGGCGGCCCCTGCCGGCACGCCGGAAGAGGTGGTGAAGACGCTGGAATCGGCGGCCAAGGCGGCCAGCGAGACCGAGGAATTCAAGAACGCGGCCAAGAACCTCGGCTTCGACATCTCGTTCATGGACGCGGAAACATTCGGCGAGCTGATCGCCAGGGATGACGCCGCAATCGCCGAACTGCTCAGTGCCGGAAGCAACTAACGCGCGATGACGAGGCAGGGCACAGACCGCCTCGCGGGCAGCATCCTGCTGGTCTTCGCCGGCCTATGGTGCTGGGGTGCCATCGCCATGATCCCCGACATCGGGGCCGCGCCCGTCGGGCCGAGGGGATTTCCCCTCGGTCTCGGCCTGTTGCTGGCGGCGCTGTCCAGCCTGCTTGTGATCTCAAGCTTTATCCGGCCGCGGACGCCGACTGTCGAGGAGCCGTCGGCGCCGGCGGGCCAGTTCTGGGGCGAGCTGTGGGCAGTATCGTCGACGCTCGCCATACTGGTCGGCTATGGGGCGCTGATGTATGCGACGGGATTCATTATCGCCACCGTGATCACGGTGGTCGCCTCCCTGGTGCTCCTGCTCGGCAAGCGCAGCTGGCGCCTCATCGGCGGCCTGTCACTGGGCACGGCGTTCGGCGGCTACATCGTGTTCAAAAAGATACTCGGCGTCTATCTTCCGCACGGCCGCTGGCTCGATTTCTGGTTCTAGGCGGGGCTATGGACGCCTTTCTCTCGGCGGTGCCCCTTGTCGCGGCCCCAACTGTCCTGCTGGCGATTGCCGTGGGGGCCTTCATCGGGCTGGTGTTCGGCGCCATGCCGGGCCTGACCTTTTCGCTGGCGCTGGCCGTCGTCCTGCCGATGACTTTCGCCATGGACATGGTCAGTGCGGTCGGCATGCTGCTCGGCACCTATATCGGCGGCATGACCGGCGGTTCGGTGGCCGCCATCCTTATAGGCATTCCCGGAACCCCCTCGGCCGCTGCCACGGTGCTTGACGGCTATCCGATGGCGCGCCAGGGCAAGGCCGGGCTGGCGCTTGGCACCGCGGTCGTGGTGTCGGTGTTCGGCGGGCTGTTCAGCCTCGCCGTGATGATCGTTTCGGTCGACATGGTGGCGCGGATCGCCATCAGGTTCGGTCCGGCCGAGATATTCGCGCTGGTGCTGTTCGGGCTGTCGACGATCTGTGGGTTGGCGGAAAAGTCCCTGTTGCGAGGCCTGATCGCCGGCGTGCTTGGGCTGCTGGTGATGACCATCGGCCTCGACCCCTATGCCGGAATCCCGCGCATGACCTTCGGGACGACGACCTTCATGCAAGGCATCCATCTCCTGGTGGCGATGGTCGGCCTGTTCGCCGTCCCGCAGATCATTCACACCCTGGCGGAGTGGCGCGGCGGCCGCGAGATCCAACTCAAGGCCGAAAACGTGCGCGCCGAGCTGCCGTCGCTGCGTCAACTCAGGGAGAATCTCGGCCTGATGGTGCGCTCCGCCGCCATCGGTACCGGCATCGGTGCCATCCCCGGCGCCGGCGGCCCGATCGCATCCTTCCTCGCCTACGATCACGCACGCCGGTTTTCCAAGAACAAGGAGAATTTCGGCAAGGGTGAACTCTCCGGCGTCGTGGCGCCGGAGGCAGCCAACAATGCCGTGACCGGCGGCACTATGATTCCGCTCTTGTCGCTCGGCATCCCCGGCGATCCCGCCACTGCGATCATCCTGGGCGGCCTGCTGATCCACGGCCTGGCACCGGGACCGCTCCTGTTCACCCAGCATCGCGTTGAGGTCTATGCGATCTATCTGTCGATCCTCGTCGCCTATGTCATGCTGCTGCTGTTCCAGTATTTCGGCATCAGGGCCTTCGTCCATGTGCTCCGGGTGCCCCAGCACATTCTTGCGGTGGTCGTCGCGGTGCTGTGCGTGGTCGGGTCCTTCGCCATCCGCAACTCCTTCGTCGACGTCTATGTCATGATCGGCATCGGCCTGCTCGGCTATCTGCTGATACGGGCGCGCATTCCGGTGACGCCGATCATTCTCGGCCTGGTGCTCGGCCCCACGCTGGAGGGGGAGTTCCGCACCGCGCTGATTCTGTCCGAGGGCCGGCTCAACATCTTCTATCAGTCGGCGCCGGCGATGCTGTTCTTCGGCCTGACCCTCCTCATTATCGTTTTGCAGTTCATCGGGAGCACGCGCGCATATCGTGCCATGGCGAAAACGGAGAAACCGCTCGATGCTGGATAGCCCCAATGAAACCGAAACGACGATCCGGGCGCGCGCCAGGGCCATAGCCAAGGCCGGCGGCGTGGCCGAAGTGCTCGCCGCCGGGGGGATCGGCAAGGTCGTCGAGGTCACTTTGTCGGAGGCCCTGGTCCTCGGCCTGTTGCGTCAGGGCGTCAGCAAGTACCTGGCGATCTTCGGACACGGCTCGACGGACCTCGCCGAGATCCTGCGCATCTACGGTGAGGAGGGCGTCACCCGCACGATCAACTGCCGCAACGAGGTGGCCATGGCCCATGCCGCCACGGCGCTGAAATGGCAGTATGGCGAGACCCCGGCGCTCGTCACCTCGATCGGCCCCGGTGCCTTGCAGGCGTTTGCCGGCTCCCTTGCCGCGGCCTCCAACGGCGTCGGCGTCTACCACATCTATGGCGATGAAACGACGTTTGGCGAAGGCTACAACATGCAGCAGATCCCCAAGCAGGAGCAGCATCTCTATGGCCGGCTGACCGCCCTGATGGGCGGCTCCTATGTCCTGCATACGCCTCAGGGCTTGCGCGACGCCCTGCGTCGCGGCGCATTGCAGGTGCATCACCCCTACAAAGCCGGGCCGTTCTACCTGCTCTTGCCGCTCAACACCCAGCCGCAGACGGTGCGGCTAAACCTGGAGGCTCTGCCCGAGCGCCCGGTGATCGCGGCCACGGCGCCGGCAGACGAGGGCGTGTTCGCCGAGGCGGCGCGCCAGATCGCCGGGGCGGAGCGCATTGTCATCAAGGCCGGTGGCGGCACCCGGGGCCATGACAGCGCCGTGCGGCGGCTCGCCGAGGCGGCCGGTGCCGCGGTCGTGACATCGCCCGGATCGACCGGGGTGCTGCCGGACGACCACCCGCAGACCATGCATGTGGGCGGCTCGAAAGGCTCGATCAGCGGCAATTTTGCGATGGAGAATGCCGAACTCGTGATCGTTATCGGCTCGCGCGCGGTGTGCCAGGCGGACTGTTCGGGCATCGGCTACAAGTCGGCCAGGGCGGTCATCAACATCAATGCCGATTTGGCCGACGCGCTGCACTACAACAGGACGCTGGCGCTGCAGGGCGACGTGACCCCAGTATGCGAGCGCCTGGCGCAAGCCGTCGAGGCGGCCGGTCCGGGCTGCGACAGGACGGCGTGGCTCGCCGACTGCAAAGCAAAGAAGGCCGATTGGGCAGCCTACAAGCAGTCGCGCTTCGCCGCGGGCCCGCTGCACGACGACACATGGCAGCGCCCGGTGCTCCCCCAGCCGGCAGCCATCAAGATCGTGGCCGATTTCGCAAAGCACATCGGGGCCGCGAAGTTCTTCGACGCCGGCGACGTCCAGGCGAATGGCTTCCAGATCGTCGAGGACGACCGCACCGGCGAAACGTTCACCGAGGCGGGCGCTTCCTACATGGGCTTTGCCGCCAGCGCCCTGCTCGGCTCAGCCCTGGCGACCGAACCGCAATACGGCATCGCGTTCTGCGGCGACGGCTCCTTCATGATGAACCCGCAGATCCTCGTCGATGCGGTCGCTCACGGCGTCAGGGGCATGGTGGTGATCTTCGACAACCGCCGAATGGCCGCGATCACCGGGCTGCAGGAGGCCCAGTATGGCGCCGGATTCGCCACCAGCGACCAGGTCGCGGTCGACTATGTGCGCCTGGCCGCGTCGGTGGAGGGCGTCAAGGCGGTCTTCGGCGGCGACAGCCGGGCCAGCCTCGAACAAGCGCTGGCTGCGGCCCATGCCCACGATGGGCTGTCGGTGGTTCACGTGCCGGTCTACTTCGGTGGCCATGAGCTCGGTGGGCTCGGCGCCTGGGGGCAGTGGAACGTGGGCAACTGGTGCGAAGACGTCCAGCGCAGCTGGATCGAGCAGGTTCTGTGAGGAAAATTTGACTTCCGCTAGCCAATAAACTCGACACGAAACGACCTTGGTGTGGTAAGTTTGTTCCATCCGCGCCCGAGGACGGGTTATACCCAACAGGCGCGGTGTCGTGTGGTTGGTCGATCATCGGAGGATTCGCTATGAAAGCATTCGTCATGCCTGTGGCGGCGCTGGCATTGCTCTGGGCCAGCGGCACGACCTCGGCAACCCCACTGGTACCGAACTCGGCTGGGCCCATGGGGCTTGACCGACTGGAAGCGGCGATCGAAACCGTCCATTATACGCGGCGAAAGGCGCGCCGCCACGCCTATTGGCCTCGTTACAATCCGTACTATTACCGGCGCCCGGCCGTGACGTTCGGATTTCCCATCGTGGCGCCCTATTATGCCCCGTATCCGTACGGCTACGTGTATGCACCATCCTACTACCCGTACTATGGCAATCCATACGCTTACGGACCGGGCTACGGGCCGGGCTTCGGTTTTGGAGTCCGCATCGGCCACTGATCGGACGCTAGAAGTCGGCGCCTCGTCCCGGCGCGACATGGTAAATCCTGGAAGGCCCACGGTGCCTTGGATGGGCTGGATCCGCGCCGGTTTGACGGCTTGAGGTGCAACCTCGAACGGTAGCCCTTGCCGGTAAGGCAGGCCCGCTATAGTGGCTCGGCGGGGGCTGTGTCCCGGAGCTCCCGGACGCAAGCGACCCCCGTGTGCAAGCCTGTGGAAAGGTGTATAGATGCCATCCGTGCCGTCGATACTAGGCGTGCGACATTCCACAGGGAGGAATTCTGCCATGAAACGCTACAAGCTTGCGGTTGCAGTGCTGCTCGGGACCACCATGCTGTCGTTTGGCGCCGCTCAGGCCAAGACGCTTGTCTACTGTTCGGAGGGAAGCCCCGAGGGCTTCGACCCGGCGCTCTACACCGCCGGCACCACGTTCAACGCCTCGTCGCGACCGGTCTACAGCCAGCTCGTCGAGTTCGAGCGCGGCACCACCAACACCGTTCCCGGCGTGGCCGAGAGCTGGGATGTGTCCGATGACGGACTGGAATACACGTTTCATCTGCGCCGTGGCGTGAAGTTCCAAACCACTGACTTTTTCACCCCGACCCGCGAGTTCAATGCCGACGACGTGGTGTTCACCTTCGAGCGCCAACTCAAGCCGGATCATCCCTGGCACGCCTACACCGCCGGCACCTCGTGGGAATACTTCAACGGCATGTCTATGCCCGACCTGCTAAAGGAGATCGTCAAGGTCGACGATCACACCGTGAAGTTTGTCCTGAACCGCCCGGAGGCGCCGATGATCGCCAACCTGGCGATGGATTTTGCCTCGATAATGTCGAAGGAATATGCCGACCAGCTCGAGGCCGCCGGCAGGATGGAACAGCTCAACCAGCAGCCGGTCGGCACCGGTCCGTTCCAGTGGTTGGCCTACCAGAAGGACGCGGTGATCCGCTTCAAGGCCCATCCCGATTACTGGGATGGCAAGCAGCCGATCGATGATTTGGTGTTCGCCATCACCACCGACGCCTCGGTGCGCCAGCAGAAGCTCAAGGCGGGCGAGTGCCACGTGGCGCCGTATCCGAACCCGGCCGACATCGACGAGCTGAAGAGTGATGCGAACCTCGAGGTGATGGAGCAGGAAGGCCTGAACGTCGGCTATCTCGCCTACAACACCCAGCAGGCGCCGTTCGATAATGCCAAGGTCCGCAAGGCCCTGAACATGGCGATCAACAAGAAGGCGATCCTGGAGGCGGTGTACCAGGGGGCAGGCGCAGTCGCCAAGAACCCGATCCCGCCAACCATGTGGTCGTACAACGAGGAGATCCAGGACGACCCTTATGATCCGGAAGCATCCCGTAAGATGCTGGAAGAAGAGGGCGTTTCCAACCTCAGCCTGAAGATCTGGGCCATGCCGGTGCAGCGGCCCTACAATCCCAACGCCCGCCGCATGGCCGAGATGATGCAGGCCGACTTTGCTGACGTGGGGGTGAACGTGGAAATCGTCACCTTCGAGTGGGGCGAGTATCTGGAGCGCTCGAAGGCCACCGATCGCGACGGTGCGGTGCTTCTCGGCTGGACCGGCGACAACGGCGATCCCGACAACTTCCTTGCCGTTCTGCTCGGCTGCGATGCAGTGGGCGGCGCCAACCGCGCCCAATGGTGCAATGAGGAATTCAATGATTTGATCCAAAGGGCAAAGACCCTGTCCGACCAGGAGGAGCGCGACGATCTCTACCGGGAGGCTCAGGTGGTGTTCAAGCGCGAGGCGCCGTGGGCCACCATCGCCCATTCCATCGTGTTCATGCCGATGTCGAACAAGGTCAAGAACTACAAGATGGATCCCTTGGGCTCGCACCGCTTCGATGGGGTGGACATCGAGGAGTAACGTCACCACGGTGGTCCTCATGCTTCGACATGGCTCCGCCATGACAGCTTCGGTCTCTTACAGGGCCCCGCGCTTTGAATTGTTCGAAGTGCGGGGCCCGGTGACCGCATCATGTTGCGCTTCATCCTCACCCGCCTGAGCCTCCTCATCCCGACCTTCATCGGGGTGACGATCGCCGCCTTTGCCTTCATCAGGCTGTTGCCCGGCGACCCTGTGCTGCTGATGGCGGGCGAGCGCAACCTGTCGCCGGAGCGCCACGCCCTGCTGCTGCGCCAGTTCGGCTTCGATCGGCCGCTGTGGGAGCAGTATCTCGATTTCCTGTGGCGAGCCCTCCATGGCGATCTCGGCCGATCGCTGGTGACCAAGAACCCGGTGTTCACCGAGTTCATGTCGCTATTTCCGGCCACCTTGGAGCTCTCAACATGCGCCATCGTGTTTGCCGTCGCCATCGGCGTGCCGGCCGGCATGTTCGCCGCCGTCAAGCGCGGCACAGCGTTGGACCACACCGTCATGGGCGCCGCACTCGTCGGCTTCTCCATGCCGATCTTCTGGTGGGGGCTGCTGCTCATCATCCTGTTCTCGGGCATCCTGCAATGGACGCCGGTGTCGGGCCGCATCTCGCTCATGTACTACTTTCCCCAGGTCACCGGCTTCATGCTCATCGACTCTGTCCTCTCCGGGCAGCGGGGCGCCTTTGCCTCGGCGGTCTCCCACCTCATTTTGCCCACCATCGTGCTCGGCACCATCCCGCTTGCGGTGATCGCCCGTCAGACGCGCTCGGCGATGCTTGAGGTGCTGAGTGACGACTATGTCCGCACCGCCCGTGCCAAGGGGCTGCCGCCGTGGCGCGTCGTCGGGGTCCACGCCCTGCGCAATGCCATGATCCCGGTCATCACTATTATCGGCTTGCAGGTGGGCGTGCTGCTTGCCGGGGCGATCCTCACCGAGACGATCTTTTCGTGGCCGGGGATCGGCAAATGGATGGTCGATTCAATCTTCCGGCGCGACTATCCGGTGGTCCAGGGCGGACTGATGCTGATCGCCGTGATCGTCATGCTGGTCAATCTCCTGGTCGACCTGCTCTATGGCCTGATCAACCCGCGCATCAGGCAGACGGGATGAGACGATGACCGAAGCCGCCGCCACTTTCGAGGTCTACGATGCCCGCCGCACCGGCCGGATGGCGCTGGTGGCGGAATTCTGGAGCTACTTTCGCGAGAACCGGGGCGCGGTAGCCGGGCTTGCCTTCTTCGTTGCCATCTGTCTTGTCGCCATTTTTGCCGATCTGGTGGCCCCGCACGGGCCGGCCGCCCAGTTTCGCAACGCCTTGCTGCAGCCCCCAGTGTGGGAGGTCGGCGGCGATTGGCGGTTCATCCTCGGCACCGATGCTGTGGGCCGGGATATGCTGTCGCGCCTCATTCACGGCAGCCGCTATTCGCTGTTCATAGGCCTCGTGGTGGTGTCGCTGTCGCTGGTGGTAGGGATCATGATCGGCCTCGTGGCCGGCTTCTTCGGCGGTCCCCTCGATACGTTCATCATGCGGATCATGGATGTCATTCTGGCGTTCCCTGCCTTGCTGCTTGCCCTTGCGACCGTCGCCATTCTCGGGCCGAGCCTGACCAATGTGATGATTGCCATCGCGATCGTGGAGCAGCCCAGTTTCGTCCGTCTGACGCGGGCCTCGGTGATGAACGAGAAGTCCCGCGAATATGTGACCGCCGCCCGGGTGGCAGGCGTTGGCCGGCTGCGGCTCATGTTCTCCACCATCCTGCCCAATTGCATGGCGCCGCTCATTGTCCAGGCAGCGCTGTCTTTTTCCAACGCTATCCTCAGTGCCGCGGCGCTCGGCTTCCTCGGCATGGGCGCCCAGCCGCCGACGCCGGAATGGGGCACAATGCTGGCCGAAGCACGCGAGTTTATCCTGCGCGCCTGGTGGGTGGTGACGTTTCCCGGCGTCGCCATCCTGCTCACTGTGCTCGCCATCAACCTGATGGGCGACGGGCTGCGCGATGCCCTCGACCCACGGCTCAAGCGCAGTTGAGGCGCACAATGGCCCTGCTCGACATCGAGAACCTGACGGTTGAGTTTACCACCGCCCACGGCGCCTTCCGGGCGGTCGACAGTGTTTGGCTGAGTGTCGATGCGCAAGACGTTCTGGCCATCGTCGGGGAGTCGGGGTCGGGCAAGTCGGTCGCCATGCTGGCGGTCATGGGCCTGCTGCCGTGGACGGCCACCGTCACCGCCGAACGGCTGGAGTTCCAGGGCCGCGACCTGTTGCGCATGCCGGCCCGCGAGCGGCGCAAGATCATCGGCAACGACATGACGATGATCTTCCAGGAGCCGATGTCGAGCCTGAACCCGTGCTTCACCGTCGGATTCCAGCTTACCGAAGCGATCGGGCAGCACCTCGATCTGTCACGGCGGGAGCGCCGCGAGCGGGCTGTCGAACTGATGCGCCAGGTCGGCATCCCAGCGCCGGAAAGGCGCCTGTCGGCCTTTCCCCACCAGCTCTCCGGCGGCATGAGCCAGCGGGTCATGATCGCCATGGCGATCGCCTGTCATCCCAAGCTGTTGATCGCCGATGAGCCCACCACGGCGCTCGATGTGACCATCCAGGCGCAGATCCTCGATCTCCTGCTCAAGCTGCAGCAGAACACCGGCATGGCGCTGGTTCTGATCACCCACGACATGGGCGTGGTGGCCGAGACGGCCCAGCGGGTCGCCGTCCAGTATGCCGGCCAGAAGGTCGAGGAGCAACCGGTGCACGAACTGTTCGCCGATCCCCACCACCCCTATACGGCCGCCCTTCTGGCGGCCCTGCCTGAACGCGCCGTGGAGCGGCGGCTGCCGTCGATATCGGGCGTCGTGCCGGGCCAGTTCGATCGCCCGCCGGGGTGCCTGTTCGCACCGCGCTGCCGCTTCGCCACCGCACTGTGCGCCGACACCGTGCCGCCGCGTCAGCCGCCCCGGCTCGGCCAGGCGCTGTGCCACTATCCGCTCGTGCAAGGAAGGCCGATGAACCATCCGGCCGCGGAGCAGGCGGCGTGAGCAACGAGATCGTCCTGGAGGCGCGCGATCTCGCCAAGCACTATTCGGTCTCCCGCGGACCGTTCGCCAAGCCGGCGATGGTTCGCGCTCTCGATGGGGTCAGCTTCACCCTGTCGCGCGAGCGCACGCTTGCCGTGGTCGGGGAGTCGGGCTGCGGGAAATCGACCCTTGCCCGTCTCGTCACCATGATCGAGCAGCCGACTTCGGGGTCGCTCAGGATCGCCGGCCACGAAATCGCCGGTGTCAGCCCCGCCACCCTGGCTGTGCTTCGCCCGACTGTGCAGATCGTGTTCCAGAACCCGTACGGCTCGCTCAACCCGCGCCAGAGGATCGGTGAGGCGCTGGAGGAGCCGCTGCTGGTCAATACCCGCCTGCAAAAGGCCGAGCGGCGCGAGCGTGCCGAGGAGATGATGGCCAGTGTTGGCCTGAGACCGGAGCACTACGATCGCTATCCGCACATGTTTTCGGGCGGCCAGCGGCAGCGCATTGCCATCGCCCGCGCGGTGATGCTGAAGCCGCAGATTCTGGTGCTCGATGAGCCGGTCTCGGCGCTTGACGTCTCGATCCGGGCCCAGGTCCTGAACCTGCTGGCCGACCTGCAGCAACAGCTCAGACTGGCTTACCTGTTCATCAGCCACGATTTGTCCGTCGTGCGCCACATCGCCGACGAGGTGATGGTGATGTATCTCGGCCGGCCGGTGGAGCAGGGGCCGCGCGAGCACATTTTCGGCGATCCGCGCCACCCCTATACCCAGGCGCTTCTTTCAGCCACGCCGGTGGCCGACCCTGACCGCAAGAAGGAACAGCGCATCATCCTGGCCGGCGAGCTGCCCTCGCCGATCGACCCGCCGACCGGCTGCAGCTTCAACCCGCGCTGCCCGCGCGCCTTCGGGCGCTGCCGCGTCGAGCGGCCGGAGATGGAACCCGTCGACAAGGTCCGTGTGGCCTGCCACGCCGTGATGGATGACGAAGCCGGGCGACCGGCCGCGTAGCACCGCTGCGAGCAGCCCATGTGAAGCTATGATCTGATGCTCACCTGCCGCACCAACTAGCTCGCCGATGTCAGCCGGCGGGCAATGACCTCTGCCTGGATCTCGGCGGCGCCTTCGAAGATGTTGAGAATGCGGGCATCGCACAGCACCCGGCTCACTTCGAACTCCAACGCAAAGCCGTTGCCGCCGTGGATCTGCACCGCGTTGTCGGCACTGGCCCAGGCCACGCGGGCGGCTAGGAGCTTGGCCATGCCGGCTTCGAGGTCGCAGCGCCGGCCGGCGTCCTTTTCGCGCGCCGCATGATAGACGAGCTGGCGCGCCGCCATGATCTCCGCCGCCATCAGCGCCAGCT
>CAYWVA010000054.1:0-13226 GCA_964461545.1 uncultured Rhizobiaceae bacterium
CGTTGCGCTTGGCATCGCAGCCGCGCACGATCTGCATCTTCTTGAAGAACATCGAGCGGCGCTGGCGATAGACGGGCGCCCCCTGTTCGAACGTTCCGCCAAACCGGATCGGCCCCACCTGGCGGCAGGCCAGCGAAATCTCCGAACGCTCCTCGGCAAACCCCGCCCAGCCCTTCCAGCCACCGATTTCGGGGATGGTGAAGTGGCACGCCACGCCCTCCACCAGCGGATCGTCGATGGCATAGGTGGCGAGCTTGGCATCAGGCGACAGCATGCGCCACACCGTGGTCTTTTTGAAGATCAGGTCCGGATCATCCGACTCCTGGGCATGGGCGGCCGCCACCATCGTCAGGATGGCGGCGGCGATAATGGCAAGTTGGCGCATGGTCGGTTCCTTGGCTGAACTGCCGGCCTCACATAGGGATGGGCCTGCGGCGGCGAAAGAGCCTGCGACGGCGTGGCTGCGGTCGCATCCGGCGGGGCGCTCGTGCTAAAGAGCCTGCAAGCGGTCTAAGGCCGGCTTGCCCATCAACGGGCGCCGGCGGGAAAACAACGAGGTCTGCCATGTCCGCCGACAAGCCACCGCGGCGCCTGACCGCGCCCGATATTGCGGCCCGCAAAGGGACCGAACCCATCGTCGCGCTCACCGCCTATCATGCCCATACCGCAGCCCTTGCCGATCCATATGTCGACTTCCTTCTGGTCGGCGACTCGCTCGGCATGGTGATGCACGGCTTCGAGACCACGCTGCCGGTTCCGCTGGAGCTCATGATCATGCATGGCCAGGCGGTGATGCGCGGAGCCAGGCGCTCGCTGGTCGTCGTCGACATGCCGTTCGGGTCGTACGAGGAAAGCCCGGCCCAGGCCTTCCACAACGCGGCAAAGGTGATCAAGCAAACCCAGTGCGGCTCGGTCAAGCTCGAGGGCGGAGTACGCATGGCCGAAACCATCAACTATCTCGCCCAGCGCGGCATCCCGGTCATGGCCCATATCGGCCTCACGCCGCAGTTCGTGAATGTGCTCGGCGGCTTCAGAACCCAGGGGCGCCACCGAGACCAGTGGGCGGCCATCGAGGAGGATGCGCAGGCGGTGAGTGAGGCCGGCGCCTTTGCGGTGGTGCTGGAGGCTATAGCTGAGCCGCTGGCGGCCAAGATCACCAAAGCGGTTGCGATCCCCACTATCGGCATTGGTGCGTCTCCGGCCTGCGACGGCCAGATTCTGGTCATGGAGGACATGCTCGGCCTCAATCCCCGACCGCCCAGATTCGTCAAGCAGTTCGGCGCAGCCGGCAAGGCCATCGAGGCAGCGATCAGCGCCTATGCCGAAGAGGTGCGCACCCGCCGCTTCCCCTCTCACGATCACACCTACGATGTGAAGGATTAGCGCTAAGGTGGTGCGATCCCTGTGATGTGGAACCGTAGACGTTTCTTGAGCGCGACCGCCAAGATGGCCGCGCTCGCTGGTGCACCTCGGCTGGTGTGGGCAGGTACCGGTGACGATGGCTTCACCGTCCTGCTGGCCAAGGGCGGCGTTGCCCCGCTGCGCGGCGACCAGGGCGATCCGACTGCCATCTGGGGCTTTGAGGGACAAAGCCCGGGGCCGACCCTGAGAGTGCGCCAGGGCGAGGAACTGAAGGTCAGACTGGTCAACGAACTGCCGGAGCCGACCTCGATTCACTGGCATGGCGTCCGACTGCCCAACGCCATGGATGGCACCATTCTCACCCAAGCGCCGGTCAAACCTGGCGACAGCTTCGACTATGTGTTCGCTCCGCCGGATGCCGGCACGTTCTGGTATCACCCGCACGTTCGCTCCGCCGACCAGGTCGACCGCGGCCTCTATGGCGCTCTGATCGTTGAAGAGGAAACGCAACTTGCCGGACTGAGCGATGTGCTCATGGTGATCGACGACTGGTGGCTGTTCGACTCCGGCGCCATCAACGAAGATACCTTTGGAGACCTGATGGTTGCTGCCCATGGCGGGCGCATGGGCAACTGGCTGACCGTGAACGGCACCTCGCGGCCGGCCCTCACCGCGCCGGCCGGCGAGCGGCTGCGGCTGCGGCTGATCAATGCCGCCAATGCCCGCATCATGCGGCTGGTGTTCAAGGCCACCGATCCACACCTGCTGGCCATCGACGGCCAGCCGGTGCGCCCGCAACAACTGGCTGCCGAGCCTCTGGTGCTGCCGCCGGGCGGGCGCGCCGACATCGGTCTGCGGCGTGGCAGCGAGCGGCTGATTGTCGCCATAGAAATCGACGGGGAGCCGCTTGAGCTTGCCTCTATTGACCGCGAGGGTGAGGCCGGGATCGAGGCGGGCGACTTTGCGCCGCTGCCCGACAATCCGCTGTCTGCCACGCTCGATCTTTCTCAGGCGATGCCCGTGGCTGTTGTCATGGAGGGCGGCGCCATGGGCACCATGAAGGGCGCCGTTTTGGACGGTGTGCCCATGTCCATGCGCGACCTTGTGGGACATGGCATGACGTGGGCCATCAACGGCGTTGCTGATCTGGCGGCGGATCCGCTGGTGAGGGTGGAGCGCGGCCGAACCGTCCTCCTGAGCAGCGAAAACAAGACCGCCTGGACGCACGCCTTGCACCTGCACGGGCACCATGTGCGGATCGTCAGGGAGGATGGGAGCGAGCTGGACGACCCTGCCTGGCGCGACACCGTGCTGGTCGAGCCACGGCGCCTCGTCGAGGTGGCTTTCGTCGCCGACAATCCCGGCAAATGGTTGCTGCACTGCCATGTTCTGGAGCATGGTGAGGCCGGAATGATGACGTGGATCGAGGTGGTGTGAGCGCTCCACGTCGAGTCCCCCCAGACGGCAGACCGGGATAGCGGCTCAATTTGCCTTGATTTGAACAAGCCACTATCTTACGCGCCACCATGGGCGTTCCCGCAAGCGCTGGGGCCTTGAGGCAGCCTGTGGGGGTTTTCGCGAGGAGTAACGACGTTTGAGTGACGATTCGTTGTTTCGTGAGGTCGATGAGGAGGTTCGCCGCGACCAGGCTCTCAAACTTTGGCGGCGCTACGGCAACTATGTCGTCGCGGTGAGCCTTGCCGTCATCGTCTCCGTCGCTGCCATCAAGGGCTGGCAATATTGGCAGACCTACAGGGCCGAAACCGCCGGCGCCGCCTATCACCATGGCTTGAGCCTGATGGAGCAGGACAACACGGAGCAGGCCCGAATGATCTTTGCCGACCTCGCCGCGCAGGGACAAAAGGGCTATGCCACACTCGCCCGGCTGCAACTGGCGGGCATCCTGGCCGACCAGGGCCGAAGCGCGGAAGCGGTGGAGGCTTATGACGCAGTGGCCAACGATGGCTCGGTGGCACGCGAGTTTCGCGACCTCGCCCGCATCCGGGCTGGCTACCTGCTGGTCGGCACTGCGGGCCCGGACGACCTTAGGCAGAGGTTGGCAGGGCTCGAACGGTCCGACGGCCCGTGGCGCAACGCGGTACGCGAGATTTTGGCTGCTGCCCATTACCGGACCGGCAATTTCGTTGAGGCCGATCGGCTGATGAACGAGGTTCTCGTTGACCCGCAGGCGCCGCAGGCCATGCGGCAGCGCGCCCAGATGATGGTGCAGTTGCTGCAGCCGGTGCTCGCCAGCAGGGCAACTGCCGTCAATTGACGGCAAATTCCGCTATACTTGCGCGTTCCCTGTGCGGGGTAGGCAAAGGGCAGACTGGCGGGGACAACTGGAGGGGTGCCATTGTTTCGATCGATGAACTCACGCGGCCGCCGCTGGGCCTTGGAACGGCGCGGGACGGTGGCCATTGTGGCTTTGGGCGTGCTGCTCAGCGGCTGCGGGGCGTCCGAAATGCTGATCGGCAAGTTTGGCGGCAGCAGCGACGAGGTGCTGCCCGGGGCGCGTGAGGCGGTGCTGCAGCCAAGGGCTTTCGGGGCGAGCGAGAGCGCAACCAGCGAGCCGGTGGTCATTCCCGCCGCCGTCAGCAATGCAAGCTGGGCCCAGCCCGGCGGCGTGCCCTCTCACGCCATGCACAATCTGGCACTGGGCAGCGACATTAAACGCGCCTTTGCGGTCAATGTGGGCCGGGGCTCAGACAGCTACGGACGGGTGACAGCAACCCCGATCGTTGCCGGCGGCCGAGTGTTTGTTCTAGATAGCCGGGCTACCGTGCAGGCTGTCTCGGCTAGCGACGGCGCTGCCGTATGGTCTCGCTCCCTGGTGCCGAAGGATCGCGACGGCAGGGGGGCGTTCGGTGGCGGACTTGCCTCTGACGGGTCGCGCCTTTACGCCACCACCGCTTTCGGCGAGGCATTGGCGCTCGACATCGCGACCGGCAACGAGATTTGGCGCAAGTCGTTCGAATCACCTATCCGCGGCGCCCCGACCGTATCCGATGGCCGCCTGTTCTTCGTCACCGTCAGCAATGACGTCCATGCCATCGACACTGCTGACGGGTCATCGTTGTGGCGCTACCCGGGCATCGGCGAGCAGGCGTCAATCGTGGCGAGCCCGAGCCCGGTGGTGGCGGACGGCCATGTCGTGGTGCCACATACCACCGGCGAACTCGTGGCGTTTCGGGTGAGCGACGGCATGCCGGTGTGGACCGAAACGCTCACCTCGCTCCAGCCCACCAGCTCGCTGGCCAATATCAACGACATCGCTGGCCGGCCGGTGATCGCCGACGGCCAGGTCTATGCCATCGCCCATTCCGGCCGCATGGGAGCCTTTCATCTGGCCACCGGAGAGCCGCTGTGGGCACAGGAAATCTCCGGCACCCAGATGCCCTGGGTGGCCGGTGGCTATGCCTTCGTGATCAATGGCACCGCCAGCCTGGCCGCCATCGAGCGCAGTGGAGGCGGGGTGCGCTGGACGACCGATCTGCCGGGCGGCGGGATATGGTCCGGACCGGTGCTCGGCGGCGACCGCCTGATCGCCGTCAGCTCGAAGGGGACACTCGCCAACATCTCGCCGCAGACCGGCCAGGTGCTGTCCACCATGGACCTAGGCGAGGAGTTCTTTGTTTCTCCGGTGATCGCCAACGGCACCATCTATCTGCTGGCCGACAGCGGCAGTTTGATCGCGCTGCGCTGAGGCGATCCCTGCACAGACCACTCCGTCACACCAGCCCGCGCTGGCATGGCGCAGGAAGGCCGGGTCACGGTAGTTGTTCGCGCCGACACTGCGGCCGGGCATGTTCACCCGGCATCATTTGATCGAAGGTCAATGAGCCCTGGGGGCACCCTTGCTGGAGGAGCATCTCATGGCAAAGCTACAGCCTCCCGGCAATGGAAGGACGGACAGGTGCCAGCCACAGTCGTAATCGTCGGCCGGCCGAACGTCGGAAAATCGACGCTGTTCAACCGGCTTGCCGGCCGGCGGCTGGCGCTGGTGCACGACCAGCCGGGTGTGACTCGCGATCGGCGCACAGCCGAAGCCAGCCTCGGAGAGCTGGAATTCGAGATCGTCGATACTGCCGGCTTCGAGGACACGAGTGGCGACAGTCTGGAGGCGCGCATGCGCCAGCAGACTGAACAGGCGATCGCCACCGGCGACATTTGTTTGCTGCTGTTAGACGCGAGATCCGGGCTCACCCCCGTCGACCGCGATTTTGCCGAAATCGTTCGCCGCTCCGGCAAACCGGTCATCGTGTGCGCCAACAAGGCCGAGGGCCGCGCCGGCCAGGCCGGGCTCTACGAGGCCTTCGAGCTTGGCCTCGGCGAGCCGGTGGCGATTTCCGCGGCCCATGGCGACGGCATGGATGAGCTATACGAAGCCCTGAAAGTCCACCTGCCTGCGGCGGCCGAAAGCGCCACCGAGGAGGACCTGTCCAGCCGGGCGCTGCGCCTTGCCATCATCGGCCGGCCGAACGTCGGCAAATCGACCCTGATCAACGCCCTCATCGGAGAAGATCGGATGCTGACCGGACCCGAGGCCGGCATCACTCGCGATGCGATCAGTATCGAGTGGAGCTGGGGCGGGCGCCCCGTGAAGCTGTGGGACACCGCTGGCATGCGCAAGCGCGCCAGGGTCGACGAGCCGCTGGAAAAGATGGCGGTGTCCGATGGCCTTCGCGCTGTCAGGTTCGCCGAGGTGGTGGTGCTGGTGCTCGACGCCGCCCATCCGTTCGAAAAGCAGGACCTGCAGCTTGCCGACCTCATCGAGCGCGAAGGCAGGGCACTGGTCATCGCCATCAACAAATGGGACCTCGTCGAAGCCACGACGCACCGGCTGAAAGAGCTTCAGGCCGACGTCAAGCAGCTGCTGCCGCAGCTCACGGGTGTTCCTGTCATCCCGGTGTCGGCTGTCGAGGGACGAGGCCTCGGCCGCATGATGAAGGCGGTGTTCGATATGTACGAGCTGTGGAATAAGCGCATCGGTACAGGCGAACTCAATCGCTGGCTCGAGTCCCAGATCGAGCGCCATCCGCCGCCGGCGCCGGGCGGCCGGCGCATCAAGCTGCGCTACATGACCCAGGTCAATGCCCGGCCGCCGAGCTTTGCCGTGTTCTCCAGCCGCGGTCGTGAGCTGCCGGAGGCCTACCGGCGCTATCTCGTCAACGGACTGCGGGCCGACTTCGGTCTCGCAGGCGTTCCGATCCGGCTTCATGTGCGCGAACGGAAAAATCCGTATGCCCCCGATTGAGCGCATTGTCGCCGACAACTGAGCAATGACTTAACTATAGCCGCAGTTCGCGCAACGGCGTTTACGCGGCTCAAACTTCGGACACCTACCGTCCTCAGCGCATCTCAAGGGGAGAGGCGGCGAGTGTCGGCTGCTAAATCGCGACGCGGAATGGGTAGGCGCCAGCGCCCGCCGACAAGAAATGGGTTGTACCGGCCGGGCGCAAGTCCGAGCGGCCTGCGTCGTCAGCTTTCCTCCGTTTCCACCCAGCTCAGGCGGATGAACCGGATGTTTGAGGCGGCGTCCAATACCGCCGGTGTCGGCAGTTGGGCACTTGAGCTGCCCAGCCGGCGGCTGGTCTGGTCGAACGAGCTGTACCGGATCCACGACCTCACTCCCGGCTATGGTGTCTGTCTCGAAGCGGCGCTCGGCGTCTACCCCACAGAGCATCGAAGCCGCCTGGAAGGCGCCATCGAGCAGGCGATCGAAACCGGCCTCCCCTTCGATCTGGAGCTTCCTTTGGTCAGTGTGCGCGGCGAGGTTCGCTGGGTCCGCATGACCGGCGAGGCGGAGTGGGTCGGTAGAAATCCCATCCGGATCATCGGTACTATGCACGACATTACCGTCCAGCGGCGGCGCGAGCGCAAGCTGGAGCGCCTGGCCAAGCATGACGATATGACGGGACTGCCCAACCGGAAGCTGTTTCGCGAGACTCTCGAGCTGGCGCTGGGCTCTGCCGACGTGCATGGCAGGAAGATGGCGTTGATGCTCATCGATGTCGACGATTTCAAGACCACCAACGATACCTTCGGCCATGACAATGGCGATCGGCTGCTGCAGGAATTCGCCCGCCGACTCCAGCTCTGCTTCCGGGCCGACGACACTATTGCGCGCATCGGCGGGGACGAGTTCGCCGTCGTGCTGCCCGATTCACCTGACCTCGGCGGGCTCGAAGAAATCGCGACGCGCATCAGGGTCGAGATGGCCGGCGGGTTTGAAGTCGATGGCAATGCGGTCGAAATTTCCGCGAGCGTAGGTATTGCCCTTTATCCTGACCACGCGGCCAACGGCACCGACCTGCTAAGGCAGGCGGATATCGCTCTGTACAGCTCCAAGGCGGCCGGACGAGGGGTGCACTGCTTCTACAGCCATAGTATGGGCGAAGAACTTGCGCTGCGTCACCGGACTCTGACCGCTATCCGCGGTGCCATAATCCGTCGCGAGATCATGCCGTTCTACCAGCCGATCGTGCGGGCCTGCAACTGCGAGCCGGTCGGATTGGAGGCATTGGTGCGCTGGGTGAGACAAGAAGACCAGGTGGTACCGCCGGCCCTGTTCATGGCAGCGCTCGCCGACCCGCTCCTGGCAACTGTGATCGGAGAGGTCATGGTCACGGCGGTTGCCAGCCAAATCGGCGCCTGGAAGGAGGAGGGAATCGCGGTGGTCCCCGTCTCGGTCAATGTAGCTTCTGACCAGATCGTCTGGCCCGACTTCGCCCCGGCGCTGCTCAACCTGCTCGACGCCTACCAGGTGCCGCCAAACCTGCTTTCGGTCGAGATCACCGAACATGTGATCCTGTCCCAGGACCGTCACGCCCTGGTCGGTGCTCTGAATGCACTGTCGGAGGCGGGAATCAAGATCGACTTCGACGATTTCGGAACGGGCTACGCCTCGCTCACCCATCTCAAGGAGTATCCGGTCGACCGCATCAAGCTCGACCGGTCGTTCGTCTCTCAGCTGCCGCACGACCGCGAGAGCTTGGGGATCGTGCGGGCCGTGATCTCTCTGGCTCACGAGCTAGCCAAGGAGGTGATAGCGGAGGGAGTCGAGACCGAGGAACAAGCCGCCTTGCTAACCGAAATGGGCTGCGACTTTTTGCAGGGCTATCTGTTCTCAAGGCCCATGTCGGCTGCCAAGGCCGGAGAGTATCTGCGTTGCCGGCCAGAGCTGACGGCGCCGGCCAATGGCGAGGTCGTCCGTATTCGTGGCGACCGCGTCGGGCGCGCGCAAGCCGCAAGGCGGACGCCGGTTTAATCCGGCTCACCTGGTAGAAAGCGCGCTCTGCAGGTCGCGCAGATGATCGAGCGCCTCCTGGGCGCGGCGGCGCTTTTCGTCGTCGCTGGCGTCGGCCACATCCTCCTCGGCGTTCTTCACCTGCTGGGCCAGTATTTCCGCCGAAAGTTCGCTCAGGGGCAACGCCTCTTCGGCCAAGACCGTCAGCCCCTTCGGGTTCACTTCGGCGAAACCGCCGCGCACATAGATGCGCTCCTCACGGCCGGTCTCGTCGACCACATCGAGGACGCCGGGCCGCAGCGTAGACAGCACCGGAGCGTGACCCGGCAGCACGGTGAAATTGCCCTCGGTCCCCGGCACCACCACCTGCTGAACGTCCTCCGACAACAGCAGCTCCTCGGGGCTCACCAGCTCGAACTTGAACAGCGCCGGCATGACTCAAGCCGCCTCGGCGGCAAGTCTTTCGGCCTTCTTGACAGCCTCTTCGATGGTGCCGACCATGTAAAAGGAGGCTTCCGGCAGGTGGTCGTACTCGCCGGCGCACAAGCCCTTGAAGGCCCGGATGGTGTCGGCCAGGTCAACGAACGTGCCGGGCGTCCCGGTAAACACTTCGGCGACGAAAAACGGCTGCGACAGGAAGCGCTCCATCTTGCGCGCCCGCGACACCGCCAGCTTGTCCTCTTCGGACAGTTCGTCCATGCCGAGAATGGCGATGATGTCCTGCAGCGACTTGTAGCGCTGCAGGATCTGCTGCACCTCGCGGGCGACGTTATAGTGCTCCTCGCCGATGATGCGGGCATCGAGCATGCGCGAGGTTGAGTCCAGCGGATCGACGGCCGGATAAATGCCCTTTTCCGCTATGGCGCGCGATAGCACGGTGGTTGCGTCCAAATGGGCAAACGACGTCGCCGGGGCGGGGTCGGTCAGGTCGTCGGCGGGAACATAGATCGCCTGCACCGAGGTGATCGAGCCCTTCTGGGTGGTGGTGATGCGCTCCTGCAGGGCGCCCATGTCGGTGGACAGCGTCGGCTGGTAGCCGACCGCCGAGGGGATGCGGCCGAGCAGAGCCGAGACTTCCGAGCCGGCCTGGGTGAAACGGAAGATGTTGTCGACGAAGAACAGCACGTCCATGCCCTGGTCGCGGAAGTGCTCGGCCACCGTGAGCCCGGACAGCCCGACCCGCGCGCGGGCGCCCGGTGGCTCGTTCATCTGGCCATAGACCAGGGAGGCCTTCGAGCCCTCGGTGCTGCCCTTGTTCTTGGCAGGGTCCTTGTTGACGCCCGACTCGATCATCTCGTGATAGAGGTCGTTGCCCTCGCGGGTGCGTTCGCCGACGCCGGCGAACACCGAGTAGCCGCCATGCGCCTTGGCGATGTTGTTGATGAGCTCCATGATGATGACCGTCTTGCCCACCCCGGCGCCGCCGAACAGGCCGATCTTTCCACCCTTGGCGTAGGGGGCAAGGAGATCAACCACCTTGATGCCGGTCACCAGGATCTCCGACTCCGTCGACTGTTCGACGAAGGTGGGCGCGTCCTGATGGATGGCGCGGCGCTCATTGGACTTGATCGGACCGGCCTCGTCGACCGGCTCGCCGATGACGTTCATGATGCGGCCCAACGTTTCCTCGCCGACGGGAACCGAGATCGGCTCGCCTGTGTCGGTAACCTCCTGGCCGCGCACTAGGCCCTCGGTGGCGTCCATGGCGATGGTGCGAACCGTATGCTCGCCAAGGTGCTGGGCGACCTCGAGCACCAGCCGGTTGCCGTGATTGTCAGTCTCCAGAGCGTTCAGGATCTGGGGCAAGTGGCCTTCGAACTGCACGTCGACCACGGCGCCCATGACCTGGCGGACCCGACCGGCCTTGCCGTCGGCAAGCGGACGGTTGATCTTGGCGGCGGCTTTTTCGGCTGCTTTTGCCATCGGTTGTGTCTTCCTTCGTGCTGCTGGGCGACTTGCGCGCCCAAATGGGCCTCAAAGCGCCTCGGCGCCGGAAATGATCTCGATGAGTTCCTTGGTGATCATTGCCTGGCGAGTGCGGTTGTAGTTCAGCGACAGTTTGTCGATCATGTCGCCGGCATTGCGGGTGGCATTGTCCATGGCGCTCATGCGCGCGCCCTGTTCTGAGGCCGCGTTTTCGAGCAGCGCCCGGAAGATCTGAACCGCGATGTTGCGCGGCAACAGTTCCTCCAGGATCTCCGCCTCGCTGGGCTCGTAGTCGTAAATCGCACCGCCGAGGTCAGCCTGTTCCACGTCATCGGGGATCTGTGTCGGGATGAGCTGGAGCGCCGTCGGGCGCTGCGAGATCACCGAGCGAAACTCGGCATAAAACAGAGTTGCAACATCGAACTCGCCGTCGGCGAACAGCCGCAGCACCTTTTCGCCCACCGCATAGGCATTGGCAAAGCCCACCTGGCGCACCGACCGGAGGTCGATGAGCTCGATGATCTGGCGAGCGAACACGCGCCTGAGGATATCGTAACCCTTCTTGCCGACGCAGATGATCTTGACCGTTTTGCCATCGGCGATGAGGCGCCGGGCGTGCTCGCGGGCGATCTTGGCGATGGAGGCGTTGAAGGCGCCGCACAGGCCGCGCTCAGCGGTGCACACGACCAGCAGATGGGTGTCGTCCCGGCCCGTCCCGGCCATCAGCGGCGGGGCATCGGTGCGCCCTTGCAGGCCGTGGGCGAGGTTGGCGAGCACCGAATTCATGCGCTCCGAATAGGGCCTGGCGGCAAGGGCCGCTTCTTGCGCCCGGCGTAGCTTGGCGGCTGCCACCATCTGCATTGCCTTGGTGATCTTCTGCGTCGACTTCACCGAGGCGATGCGGTTGCGCAGTTCCTTCAGGCTGGCCATGTCGCCCCCCCCGAAATAAGCGAAACAGCGTTCCCTCCCCTAGAAAAGGGGAGGGTTACCCGGCGCTGGCGCGCCGACCTCCACCTTGCTGGGGGAGGTGACTTTGACCTGCCGTGGTTCGGAGAGCCCATCACGCTCGCCTTAAGCCGCGAAGGACTTGGCGTAGGCCGAGATCGTCTTCTTGAGGTTCTCGTCGGTCTTGTCGGTGATCTCCTTTTCGCTGCGGATGGTGTCGAGAATCTCGGAGTGCTTGTCGCGCACGAGGCGCAACAGCCCGTCCTCGAAGGCCCGGATGTCTGAAACCGGCAGAGGATCGAGATAGCCGTTCACGCCGGCATAGATGACCACCACCTGCTCTTCGGTCTTGAGCGGCGAGAACTGCGGCTGCTTCAAAAGTTCGGTCAGCCGGGCACCGCGGTTCAGCATGCGCTGCGTAGTGGCGTCGAGGTCGGAGCCGAACTGGGCAAAGGCTGCCATCTCGCGATACTGGGCAAGCTCGCCCTTGATGCGCCCCGCCACCTGCTTCATGGCCTTGATCTGGGCCGCCGAGCCGACGCGCGACACCGACAGCCCGACATTCACCGCCGGACGGATGCCCTGGTAGAATAGGTCGGTCTCGAGAAAGATCTGGCCGTCGGTGATCGAGATCACGTTGGTGGGGATGTAGGCGGAGACGTCGTTGGCCTGGGTTTCGATTACCGGCAGCGCCGTCAGCGACCCCGAACCGTTGTCCTCGTTGAGCTTGGCGGCGCGCTCCAGCAGGCGCGAGTGCAGATAGAACACATCGCCCGGATAGGCTTCGCGGCCGGGCGGCCGGCGGAGCAGCAGCGACATCTGGCGATAAGCGACCGCCTGCTTCGACAGGTCGTCATAGGCGATCACCGCATGCATGCCATTGTCGCGGAAATATTCGCCCATGGTGCAGCCGGAGAACGGAGCCAGGTACTGCATGGGCGCCGGGTCCGACGCGGTGGCTGCAACGATGATCGAGTACTCAAGCGCGCCGTTCTCCTCGAGGAGCTTGACGAACTGGGCCACGGTGGAGCGCTTCTGGCCGCAGGCCACATAGACGCAGTAGAGCTTCTGGCTCTCGTCGCCGGAGGCGTTGATCGACCTCTGATTCAGGATGGTGTCGAGAATGATGGCGGTCTTGCCGGTCTGCCGGTCGCCGATGATGAGTTCGCGCTGGCCGCGGCCGATTGGGATCAGGGCGTCGATGGCTTTGAGGCCGGTCGACATCGGCTCGTGCACCGAGCGGCGCGGAATGATGCCCGGCGCCTTGACGTCGACGCGCTGGCGCTCGTCGCTGTCGATCGGCCCTCTGCCGTCGATTGGATTGCCGAGCGGATCGACGACCCGGCCCAGCAGCGCCTTGCCGACCGGAACCTCCACGATGGCGCCGGTACGCTTGACCGTGTCGCCTTCCTTGATCTCGCGATCGGTTCCGAAGATCACCACGCCGACATTGTCGACCTCGAGGTTCAGAGCCATGCCGCGGATGCCGTTGGGGAACTCCACCATCTCGCCGGCCTGCACGTTGTCGAGGCCATAGACGCGGGCGATGCCGTCGCCCACCGACAGCACTTGGCCGACTTCGGAGACCTCGGCCTCCTTGCCGAAATCCTTGATCTGCGACTTGAGGATTGCCGAAATCTCGGCAGCGCGGATGTCCATCAGCCGGTTCCCTTCATTGCAACTTTGAGTGACTGCAGCTTGGTGCGCAGCGAATTGTCGATCATGCGCGAGCCGACCTTGACGA
>CAYWVA010000055.1:0-13156 GCA_964461545.1 uncultured Rhizobiaceae bacterium
CGGGCAGTTGGAAGGTCTCGTCCATGAGCTGCTGCTGGCGGCGCATGAGCTCGCCGAGCTCATCAAGCATCTGACCCATCGGCGTATCGCCCTGGCTCATCTGGCCGGTCATGCCGGGCTGCAGGTTGCGCAGAATGTTCTCGAGTTGGGCGAGCAGCTCCTGGGCGGCGTCGTTGGCGCCGTGCCTGGCCAGATTCTCGATCATGTCGAGCATGCGCTGCAGGTCCTGGGCGCGCATCTCCTGCACCGGTCCGGTCTGCGGCTGCAGCTCGCCACGCTCCAACGCCTGCTGCATCTGGCGCGCCATGGCCTCGAGGTAGCGGTCAAGCGCGCTGCGCAACTCATCCATGAGCTCGGCGATTCGTTCCGGCGGGGCACCTTCGGCAAGGGCCTGCTGCAACTCGCGGCGCAGCGCCTCGAGCTCCCTGAGCGCATCCGACAGGTCGCCGTCCTCGATAGACAGGGCGATATCCCACAGGAGATCCACGACCTCCTTCTTGTCGTCGCTGCTTGTGGCCTGATGTAGCTGGCTCGCCGCCAGACGGATGCCAAGATGGTGGCCGCTCCTCTCGATCATCCCTTCGGGCCAGGCGAGGAGGGCTGCAAGGGCCCGCACCACCGTCTGGCTCTCAGCCGGTGCATGCACCAGCCTGCGGCGCAGCTCTACCAGGGAGCGGGCTAGCGGCCGGCGGAACTGGCGCTCCGGCAACTTGAAGGCAACCGGGGGGCTGTAGCCCACCTGCCCGGCCTGATCCCGGGCCTCAAGTCGGATCTCGACCTCGGTACCGGCCCATGGATGGGCGGTGAGATCCTGGAAGGCGCGCCCCTCCGCCTGCCGGGGGTTGAGCCGCGGCAAATTTACCGAGAAGTCCGGTGCATCGTAGGACAAGGCACCTTCGCCCGGTCCCCCCTGTTCGCTCGGCGTGATAGTTCCCGTCACGCTCGCCACGCCATAGTCGTCACTGACCCGCCACGGCACCATGAAGGCGCCGGTCCGGGTGACCGAGATGTCGTCGGTGATCTCAGCGCTCGGCGGCACATCGGGAATGAGGGCGATGCGCCATTCGGCCAGAATCCTAGAGCCGTCGGTAAGGCGCGCGTGCACCGGCCTTTCAAGCACCGCTTCCGTCTCGTGCACGCCCTGGCCGCCGGAGGTGATCTCCGGCGCGGCAATCTCGTCGCCGACGCTGCCATTCGCCAGTTGTCCGGACAGCGACAGCCGAGGATTGCGGGCGCCGTTGAGCCGCACCACAAGTTTGCTCGCCTCCGGCACCATGATCTCGCCATCCCTCGCCAGGCGACGCTCGGCAGCGGCTCCGGTCAGCAGCACCGGGGGCTTGAGCGTGTAGGAAGGCGGTATGATCCAGGCATCAAGGCTGGTCTGCGCCACCGCGCTGTACGGCTCGGCGGCGATGGCATCGGCTACCCGGCTGCGCCACTGGGAGACGTTCAGCGCCAGGGCGGCAATGAGGCCGAGCGCCAGGGCGGCGCGAAGTGCATAGGGGTCGCGCTGAAGCAGCGGCGAGCGCGGCCATCCGGCCCGCAAGCCGGAGAGCATGGCCGCCATTCGCGCCCGGTGTTCCTGCCACAGTGCTCGCGATTCCGGGCCGGCACGCGAGTCGGCGAGTTCGTCTCGCCAACTCGTTGCCGGGCGGTGCTTGAGCCCGGACTCAAGTTCGAGCCGTCGCAGGGCTGCCGCGTCGTCAGGCACCCGGACGGAAAAAACAGGGCGCAGCGACCAGGCCAGGGCCAGGGCTGCAGCGGCAAACAGCGCAAGCTTCACCGTTCCCGGCAGCAGCGACACGGCGCCGGTGAGCACGGCGAGCGCGGTGAGCCCGGCGATCATCAAAGCCGGGAACGAAGCGCGCCACTGCGCCTCCCACAGAAGCGCGAGCTTCGCCAGTTTGAGCTTGCGATCGAGCAGGCGTTGCGGGTCGCTTATCATCGGCCAACAGATAACATCTCAATGTGGCTGAAACTAGTGGGGCCGAGAGCCTGTTCCCAACCTTCTAAGGGCCGGGCATGACGCTCTGTTTGGGCATTCGTGCCATCGCTAGGGCGAGGCAGGCGGTGGCAACGATGTCATCCACACTGGCGCCCCGCGACAGATCGCATACCGGGTGCGCGAAGCCCTGCAGGACTGGGCCGATCGCTTGCGCCCCGCCAAGCTGCTGCACGAGCTTATAGGCGATGTTGCCGGCGTCGAGATCGGGAAAGACGAGCACGTTGGCTTGGCCGGCGACCGCGCTTTCCCGTTTCAGCTTACGGCGCGCCACCGCCTCGACGAGCGCGGCATCGGCCTGCAATTCTCCGTCGACGGCCAAGTCCGGGGCCCGCTTGCGCACCAGTTGCACGGCTTGCGCAACCTTCTGGGCATCCTTATGGCGGGCGCTGCCATGAGTCGAAAACGAAAGCAGCGCCAGCTTCGGCTCCCCATCGAGCAGAGCGCGCGCACTATGAGCCGTGGCAATGGCGATATCGGCAAGTTCGCCTGCCGTCGGCTGCACATTGACGGCACAGTCGGCGAAAACGAGCGCCCCCCGCTCGCGCTTCTCGGGCCACTGCATGAGAAAGAAGCTGGACGGGACGGCGATGCCGGGCGCCAGCCCGACGGTCATCAGCCCCGCCTCGATGACCCGTGCGGTCGAGTTGGTGACGCCGGCGACCATTGCGTGGGCGCCGCCTCCCGCCACCATGGCGCCAGCAAAGTACAGCGGCCTTCTCAACAGGCGCTCGGCCATGGCTGAAGTCATGCGTTCGCGCTGGCCGGCAAGCCGCTGGGCATATTCGCCTTTCCGGGGATCGGTGGCGGGCTCAACCACCTTCAGGCCACTGCTAGTCTCGGTCGCGCCGATGAGGATCGGCTCAGCCAGCCCTTCCGCGGCAAGTCTGCGGGCTGCCGCGACGATACGCTCGTCACCGCCCTCCGGCAGCACGAGCGCCAAACCCCGGCCGCGGATCGCCTGCTTTGCCCGCTCGACAATGGTCACTTGGCCCCCTTGCCGGTCTTGGACGTCTGTGGTCTTTGTGCGCCGTCCACGGTAATGGCGCGATCAGAGCGCGAGACAGTGATGAGCGAGACCGAACCCGTCAAGATCCACCGCGGCCTTAAAGGCATTTACTTCGAGCGCTCCGGCGTCAGCTACATCGACGGCAAGGCGGGTGAACTCAGCTATCGCGGGTACTCGATCCACGACCTGGCCCGGCACTCGACATTCGAGGAAACGGCCTATCTCGTGCTCCATGGCGAGCTTCCCGACGCCGCCGCCCTTGAGCGCTTCACGTCGAAGCTCATCGCGGCACGCCAACTCCCCAGGCCAATCCTCGGGCTCATTGAATCGATCCAGGCCGCTCACCCCATGGAGGTGTTGCGCACTGCCGTCTCGGCCCTCGCCGCGTTCGATTCAGATGCCCATGACAACAGCCCGGAGGCCGTATGCCGCAAGGGATTGCGGCTGACCTCCCAGGCCCCGATGATCGTGGCGGCGCACCAGGCCATCCGCAATCGCCGCGTTCCCGTTGAACCCGACCCGAAACTCTCACACGCCGGCAACTTCCTGTGGATGCTGGCCGGCGAGCGCCCTTCGGAACGGGCGGCCCGGCTCCTCGACAAGGACCTGATTTTGCATGCCGAGCACGGCTCCAACGCGTCATCGTTCACCGCCCGGGTGGTGATCAGCACAGAAGCCGATCTGCATGCGGCGATTACCGCCGCCATCGCGGCGCTGTCCGGCCCCGCCCACGGCGGCGCAGCCGAGGACGTGATGCGCATGGCAGAGGAGATCGCCGAGCCGGAGCGGGCGGCCGCCTATGTCAAGGCCAGGCGCAAGGCCGGCGAGCCGGTCACCGGCTTCGGCCACCGGGTCTATCGCACCGAGGACCCCCGCGCCCGCCACATGCGCGAGAGCGTGGCGCAACTGTCAGCCGAGATGGGCGAGCCCAAGTGGCTGGCCATCCTGGAGGCGGTGGTGGCCGCCATGGCGCCCTACGCCCGCTTCGGGGTCAATGTGAACGTCGATTTCTACTCCGGCGTCGGCTACCGGCTGCTCGCCATCCCGGCCGACCTGTTCGTGCCGGTGTTTGCCATGGGACGAATCCCCGGGTGGGCGGTGCAGTGCCTGGAACAGCAGGCCAACAACATTCTGATCCGGCCCCTGACCCTTTACGACGGCCCAAACCCACGTCGATACGTGCCAATGAACGAGCGCTAGCCATGGCTGAACGCGTCGCAGACCAGATCGTCAGCGCCCTGGAGGCGCACGAAGTCGAGCGCCTCTATTGCGTGCCGGGTGAAAGCTACCTCGCCCTGCTCGATGCGCTCTACCAGTCCAAGCGCATCGCCACCATCACCTGCCGGCATGAATCGGGAGCGGGTTTCATGGCCCTGGCCGAGGCCAAAATGACCGGCCGCCCGGCCGTGTTTGCAGTGAGCCGAGGCCCCGGCGCCACCAACGGTTCGATCGCGGTTCATGTCGCCCAGCAGGACGCGGTGCCACTGATTGTGCTGATCGGCCAGGTGTCACGCCTGGAACGCGGCCGCGGCGCCTTCCAGGAGATTGACTACTCCGAATTTCTCGGCAGCATGACCAAGGCGGTCTTTGAAGTTCATAACCCCGACAAGGTGGCCGAGACCATGGTGCGAGCGTTTCATCGCGCCGCCCAAGGGGTGCCCGGACCGGTGGCAGTGGTGCTGCCGGAGGACCTCTTGAACGAGCCTGCGCGCGGCCGGCTGCCCGCCCCCTATCCCGTGCATCGGCCGCACGCCTCGCCCGACGACGCCGAGGCGGTGATGGTCAAGCTCGCGGTGAGCCGCCAGCCGATCCTGATCGCCGGAGCGGCGCTGCGCAGCGCCCGCGGGGCCGCAGCGCTTAAGAGCTTTGCCATGGCCCATGGGGTGCCGGTGGCGGTCACCTGGAAGAATCAGGATCTGTTCGACAACTCGAGCCCGCTTTATGCCGGGCATCTGGGCTTCGGCAACCCACCCGCCCACCGCAAGGCTCTGGCGGCTGCCGACCTCGTCATCGCCTGCGGCACCCGGCTCGGCGACGTGGCAAGCCAGAACTACAGTTTTCCGCGTGCCCCTGAACCCGCCCAGCCGCTCGTCCATATCTATCCTGACGCAGGCCCGATCGGTGCGGTGTTCCGCACTGACCTCGGCATCATCGCCGACCCTGCGGTCCTCCTCGACGACCTGGCGCGGCGGCCGTCAACCACCAGCCCGCAACGCGAAGCCTGGTCGGCAAACCTGAGTGCGTTCATCGACGAGTTCATGGACTATCAGTCGCGCCGCCCCCGTGATGGCATTGATTTCGGCGAGGTCGTCGCCGCACTTGCCAGGCAGGCGCCGGCCGATGCCATCGTCATCACCGACGCCGGCAACTTCTCATCCTGGGTGCACCGCCACTGGCGCCTGAGCCCAGGCAACCTGGTGCTCGGGTCGATCGGCGGGGCCATGGGATTTGGGGTGCCGGCGGGCGTGGCAGCAGGCCTCGTGGCGCCGGAGCGCACGGCAATCGTGGTGGTGGGCGACGGCGGCATGCTGATGACCGGCCAAGAGATCGCCACCGCGGTAGCCACCAGCTCGGCACCAAAAATCTTTCTCTCCAACAACCGGAGCTACGGCACCATTCGCTCCCATCAGGAAAAGCAGTTTCCAGGCCGCGTTTCGGGCACACAACTCACCAATCCCGACTTCACCGCTTGGGCGCGCTCGTTCGGTGTGCATACGGTGACCATCCGACTCGGCGACGATGTCGCGGCCAAGGTCGGGGAGGCCCTTGACCAGCCCGGCGCTTGCGTCGTGGACGTCCACTCGAGCGTCGAGGCGATCTCCGCCTTTGCCACCGTCACCAGTTTGAGGGGTGGATAGGGCTGCCGCCCCTCTCCCCGCTTGGGGAAAATTAGTTGCGCGGTGCCGCGGCCCGGCTCAGCCGGTCGTTGATCGCCTCGCCCAATCCTTCCTGGGGGATCGGCATGACCGCGATGGCCCCTGCCCCGGTGGCGTCGAGTTCGCGCAGCATGGCAAACAGATTGGCCGCCGCCTCGGTGACATCGCCGGCCGGCGACAGATTGAGGACCGGCCCGGAATGGCTCGGAACGTCGGGTCCGAAGGCCAGCAGCGCCTCGCCCTCGATCGCCTGTACAGCGCCCAGTCGGAGCGCTGCGGCCGGTGCATAGTGGCTCGCCAGCGCTCCCGGCGCGATCGGCCGGGCGGCCTCGGCCCTGGTCTCGAGGACCGCCCCCAGCACGTCTTCCAGGCGCTGGCGCGTCACGGCGCCAAGCCGCAGCAGTTCCGGTGCGTCGTCGAGGCACGACACGACGGTCGATTCGATGCCGATGTCGCACGGGCCGCCGTCGAGCACCATGTCGATGCGACCGGCCAGTTCCTCAAGCACATGCCCGGCCGTCGTCGGGCTCACCCGACCGGACACATTGGCGCTCGGCGCCACCACCGGCAAGCCGGCCGTGGCGATCAGTCTGCGCGCCATATCATGGCTTGGCATGCGGATGGCGAGGCTGTCCAGTCCGGCGCTCGCCAGCAATGCGACCGGGCAGTTTTCGGCGCGCCGCACCACCAGGGTGAGCGGGCCTGGCCACAGCGCTTGCGCCAGCTTGCGTGCGGCGCGGTTGAAAACGCCGAGCCTGAGCCCGTCGGTGTGCTCGGCGACATGCACGATCAGCGGATTGATACGCGGCCGGCCCTTGGCCTCGAACACCCGCGCCACGGCGCGTTCGTCGAGCGCGTTGGCCCCCAGGCCGTACACCGTCTCGGTCGGAAAGGCCACGAGCTTGCCGCGCTTGAGCGCTTCGGCGGCACTGGCGATATCGCTGGTGACGAGCGTCATTGGCAAGCGCTTCACGCCAGGGTCTCCAACGGCCGCACACTCAACCGGCCAGCCGGGCGGGCAAGCCCGGCGGCAAGGTCGAGGGCATCGCTGCCGTGGCTGGCATCGAGCACGGCCTCGACGGTCGCAAGCGACAGGGCAAGCGCCTCCCGGCCATCCACCCCGGCAAGCACATGGGCGAGAAACAGGCCCGACAACAGATCGCCGGTGCCGTGCGGCACGTGACGGCGCCTGCGGGTCTCGACGAGCCAAGCGGTGTCGCTGCCGATCGCCATTGTGGCGAGACGGCCCTCGGCGAACGGAATAGATGTGGCGAGGCAAAGTGGTGCGAGGGCGCGCCCTGCCTGCACCGCGGAGGCCGGCCCGGTCACCTCGGCGCCGGCCAGCCATGCCAGCTCGAAGCGGTTGGGCGCTATGATGTCAGCCATCGGCACGAGGCGCGATCGGATCGCCTGCGCTACATCGGGGGCGACATAGAGGCCGGGCTCGTCATCGCCAATAATGGGATCGCACAAGAACACGAGGCCAGGGCGGGCGGCCTTGAGCCCGGCAATGGCATCGGCTGCAACTTCGACCTGGCCTGCAGCGACAAAGTAGCCGGTCAAGGCCGCCGCAGCGTCGTCCAGCCAGCCATGGCGAGCAACATGGTCGAGCATCGCCCGCATGGTGTCGGCGGCGATGACCTGTCGCACCGGAGCCCCATGGCCGGGGTGATTGGACAACAGCACCGTCGGCAGCCCAAGCACGCTCACCCCGAGCATCTGCATGGCCGGCACGGCGGCCGAATTGCCGACCGGCCCGTAGACCACCTGAGATGAAATGGCGAGTACCGTCGCTGCGGCGCGTTTGCGTGTCATGGACCCGATGCCAACCCCTTGCCTGCAAGCCGGCACACATACCAGATGCTGCCGCCAGGAACACCTCGCCCGTGGCGGTTTAGCCTGCATGCGCCTTGTGCTAGCCTGAGTACAACAGGGGGAGATGACCTCGATGGGCGAACGCAGCATGGAACGGACCTACAGCGACGCCGAGGTCGAGCAGCGCCTCAAGGCCGAGCTGCCTCGCTGGCGGCTCGAGGACGGCTGCATCCGGCGCCGCTACAAGACAACAGGCTGGAAGAGCAGCCTCATGGTGATCAACGCCGTCGGCCATCTGGCCGAAGCCGCCTGGCATCATCCCGACATTGCGGCGTCTTATTCCTGGGTCGAGGTGAGGCTGAAAAACCATGCCGCGGACGGCATTACTGACAAGGACTTCGAACTCGCCCGCAAGATCGAGGACGTGGTCTGCTGGCAGCCTGCCAGCGACTCCTGGGCCCTCACCGGCCCGCCCGAGCGGTTTGCGGTGGTCAAGCCCGATTGACCGGTCAACCCCGGTTGTCGAACGCCGACGTCGCCTTTCTGGCCATCCTCACCGTCAGCCAAAGCAGCGCCACATTGGCCGCCGCGGCCAAGCCCCCGACAAACAGCACCACAGTACCGCTCATGGCTCGCCCCCGATCGCAAGGTCTCTCGAGCGTGCACCGATCTGGTTAAAAAAGTCTGAGCGGGGCCAAGTAGTTGCGGGCCGGCACAGGCCGTGAGCATGTCAGCACAGCCGCCATGCAGCCTCGGCATTGCCAAGCAGAGATTTTTCCTGATGATGCGCCTCGGCACCCAACTATGACGACGTTGCACTTCGATATGACAGGCCCTCAGACGGCGCAGGCCTGGCATGGCTGAGCACGCTGCTCAATCAGGCCGGCGGCTCGGCTTCGGGCTGCTGGTGCGTATCCTTGCGCCCTTCGCGCTCGGCTATTTCCTATCCTATCTCTACCGCACCGTGAACGCCGTGGCGGCGCCGGATCTGGTGCGCGACGTTGGGCTTTCAGCCGGCGAACTGGGGTTTCTGACTGCGGTTTATCTGCTCGCCTTCGCCGGGTTCCAGCTGCCGCTCGGCGTCCTCCTCGACCGCTTCGGACCGCGCCGGGTGCAGGCCGTCCTCATGGCGGTCACCGGCGCCGGCGCGCTTCTGTTCGCGGCCGGCGCCAGCCTGTGGAGCCTCAGCACCGGGCGGGCGCTCATCGGCATCGGCTGCTCCGGAGGGCTGATGGCCGGCTTCAAGGCCGTCGCGCTGTGGATCCCGGAAGAGCGCCGCGCCCTTGCCAACTCGATCATCATGGCGGTCGGCGGGGCGGGCATCTTCGCCGCCACCATGCCGGCCGACTACGCCATCCAGACGGTGGGCTGGCGCGGCTTGTTTGTCGGCCTCATGGTGCTCAGCTTCGCAGTCGCCGCCCTCATCTACTTTGCCGTGCCGGAACGGGGCCATGCGAACGCCGTCTCGCCGGCCGCCGAGGACTGGCGCCGACAGGTCGAGGTGGTGGTCCACATCTATTCCGATCCGGTGTTCTGGCGGGTCGCTCCGCTCGTCTCCCTCACTGCCGGAAGCCACATCGCCATCCAGACCTTGTGGGCGGGCCCCTGGTTCCGCGACGTGGCGGGCTTCGGCCGCGATGCGGTTGCGGCCAATCTTGGCGCGATGGCCGTCGGCTTCCTGGTCGGCACGCTGGCGATGGGCGCCATAGCCGACTGGCTCGGTCGCCGCGGCATCGGTCTTTTGCATGTCATGCTGGGCTATGTTGCCGCCTTCATGACTGTGCAACTCGCCATCGTGCTGCAATGGACGGCCGCCGCCACCGTATTGTGGGTGTTCTTCGGCATGGTCGGCTCAGGCGGCGTCCTGTCCTTTCCCTGGCTGTCGCGCTATTTTGGCGTCGGGCTTGCCGGGCGGGCCAACACCGCGCTCAACTTCATCCTCTTCGCCACGGCCTTCGTTATCCAGTATGTCATCGGCGCGATCATCGACCTGTGGCCGGCAACGCAGGTCGGCGGATATGCCCCGCAGGCCTACCAGGTCGCCTTCGGGCTGACTCTGGGGCTGCAGGCAGTGGCACTCATCTGGTATCTGTGGAACGCTCCGGACCAGCGGGCAACCGCGGCCATTGCCGAGAAAGGACCGACCTCGTGACCCAGACGCAAGTGAACCCGTTTGCTCAGGGCGCCGCCTGTGTGGACGGCGAGTACGTGCCGATTGCCGAGGCCAAGATCCCCCTCCTCGACCTCGGCTTTCTGCGCTCCGACACGACCTACGACGTCGTGCACGTGTGGAAGAAACGGTTTTTCCGCCTTGACGATCATCTCGAGCGGTTTCTCGCCGGCGCCGCCAAGCTGCGCTTTGAGTTGCCCATGGACAAGCCCGGGATCGCCCGCATGCTCCACCGGCTTGTGGCGCTTTCAGGCCTGGAGGAGGCTTATGTCAATGTCACGGCGAGCCGCGGGCCGCTGCCGAAAGGCACCCGCAACCCGCTCCGCTGCCGCAACCGCATCTATGCCTACGCCATCCCCTTCGTGTGGATCGCGCCGCCCGAAGAGCACGATCGAGGCATCTCGATGATCGTCGCGGCGCCGCAGCGCATCCCGATGGCCAGCTTCGACCAGACGGTGAAGAACTTCATGTGGGGCGACCTGACGGCGGGAATGATCGAGGCAGCCGACCGCGACGCCAAGGTGCCGGTCCTGCTCGACAGCGACGGCAACATCACCGAGGGCCCCGGCTTCAACGTCTTCGTGGTCGAGGGCGGGCGCCTCACGACGCCCGACACCGGCGTGCTGCACGGCATCACCCGGCGCACTGCCATCGAACTGGCACAAGGCCTCAATATCGCAACCCGTATCGCACCGGTCGGGCTCGATGCCCTGAAAGGCGCCGATGAGATCTTTGTTACCTCGACGGCCGGCGGCGTCATCCCGGTCACAATGCTGGAGTCGGAGCCGGTGGGTGACGGAACCCCTGGGCCGGTGACGATGCGCCTGCGCGACCTTTACTGGCAGGCCCACGCCGACTCCAGATATGCCGTGCCGGTCGACTACCAGTGCATTGGGGAACCGGCATGACCAATTCCGTTCTCGTGCATGTAATGCGCGGCGGCATCGTCGAAAGTCGACATCGCGGGTCGTTTGCCGTGGTCGACCCGTCCGGCGGCTCGGTGACGGCGGTCGGCGAGATCGCCGCGCCGGTGTTCCCGCGCTCGGCCATCAAGGCCTTCCAGGCTCTGCCGATGGTCGAGATGGCAGCCGACCGCTTCGGCTTTACAGCCCAGGAGATCGCGCTCGCCTGCTCATCGCACAGCGGTGAGCCCGAGCATGTCCGAGTGGCTCGCGCCATGCTTGCCAAGATCGGGCTAGCCGAAGACGCGCTGGAGTGTGGTCCGCATTGGCCTCAGGATGGCGAAGCCCACCGGGCCCTTGCCGCCTCGGGGGAGCGGCCGGGGCGGATCCACAACAACTGTTCGGGCAAGCATGCCGGCATGCTGGCGCTGGCGCTGGCGCTCGGCGCGGAGCCCGAGGGCTACACTCAGCCCTCCCATCCGGTGCAGCGGGCAATTGCGGCCGTCTTGCACGATCTGTGCGGCGTCAACCCCGAGGCCCAGCCCTGCGGCACAGACGGGTGTTCGGTCCCGACCTGGGCCATGCCGCTCGAGGCTGTGGCGCTGGGCTTTGCCCGGTTAGCTTCCGGAACAGACCTTGGGCACGGGCGGCGGCGCGCGGCCAACCGCATTATCGCCGCGGTCAGGGCACACCCGTTCCTGATCGCCGGTACTGAACGCTTTTGCACCAAGCTGATGCAGGCGGTACCGCGGGCCTTCGTGAAAACTGGCGCCGAGGGCGTTTTCTGTGGGGCGGTGCCCCATACCGGCCACGGGATCGCCGTCAAGTGCGACGACGGATCAACCCGGGCGGCCGAAGCGATCATGGCTGCCCTGCTTGCCCACCTTTCGGTTTGGACGGCCGAGGAGGAGGCGCGCCTACGCAGTTTCTCAGCGGTCACGCTGACCAACTGGGCGGGCCTTGAGGTCGGCGAGATCAGGGTCGTCGAGAGCGCCTTTCCCCCGGTGTCCCTGGCGGCGTAATTGGGGAATGATCGTCTCAACCCTCGCCCCAGAGCCACGCCCGCCTTGGGCTTGTCGGCAGCGGGTCGAGCACGGCGCGCTAATGCTTCAGGGCACGGAATATACTGCTTGCGCCGGGCTGGCCTCACCTGGCTTGAGCCCGGCGTCGAAGCGGTAGAGGGTGGAGCAGTAGGCGCAGACCACTTCGTTCTCGTCGCCCATGTCGATATAGATATGGGGGTGATCGAACGGCGGCAGGGCGCCGACGCAGTTGAACTCGCGCGAGCCGACATCGATCACCGGCACGCCCATTTCGTTATGATACTTAGGTGTGCCGGCCCCGGCCATGCGTCTTTCGACCTCTCGATCAATGCGGTTGCGTGAGACCGCCGATAGCACATCTTTTGCGCCGCTCAAAGGCTGGAGGAACCGGAATGGCCATGGAGAGCTTTCAGTCCGACGGGGTCAAGATTGCCTATGAGGTGGCGGGTGAAGGTTCCCCGGTTCTGCTTGTTCATGGCTTTGCCTCCAATGCCCGGGTCAACTGGCACGAAACTTTTTGGGTCAAGACGCTGGTCGAGGCCGGCCACCGGGTGATCCCGTTCGACAATCGCGGCCATGGCTTGAGCGAGAAACTCTATGAGCCGGCCTCCTACACGGCCGGGGCAATGGCTGAGGACGGGCGCCGCCTGCTCGATCACCTGGAGATCGTGCACGCCGATGTTATGGGCTATTCCATGGGCGCCCGGCTGACCGCGCTGCTGGCCATCCACCACCCCGAGCGGGTGCGCCGGGCGGTGCTTGCGGGCCTTGCTGCCAACATGATCCATGGCGTTGCCGGCGCCGAGACGATCGCCAAAGGCTTCGAAGAGGAAAGCCTTGAGACGGTCACCGATCCGACGGCGCGGGCTTTCCGGGCCTTCGCCGAGCAGACCGGGAGCGATCTGAAGGCGCTGGCCGCCTGCATGCGCGCCGCGCGCCAGTCGATCCCGGCCGAGGTCCTGGCCCGCATCCGCTGCCCGGTGCTGGTGGTGGCGGGAGAAAGCGACGAGATCGCCGGCCCGGTCGAGCCGCTGGTCGCCGCCATTCCACAGGCCCGAGGCCTCACCCTGCCCGGCCGCGACCACATGCGCGCCGTCGGGGATCGCCTCTTCAAGCGCGAGGTCGTGGCGTTTCTGGGGGAGGGTTGAGGGCTGGCGGCATGCGCCTGGGCCCCAGCATACCTCCCCCAGAAACGGGGAGGGAAGTCGGTGAGCCATTTGACTTTCCGGGCCGGGCTGGTCATCTGAGCGCCATGGATGCCAGTCCCGACACCGTTAAGCGACGGCGCCTGACGCTGACCGGGGCTGCCGGCAACGCCCTCGTCGCCGATGTGTTCGCT
>CAYWVA010000056.1:0-13033 GCA_964461545.1 uncultured Rhizobiaceae bacterium
AGAGCTATTTCGGTTCAGACTGAACCACTGCGCTCTCGTCACCCCAGCGCAGGCTGGGGTCCAATGGGGCCTCTCAGCCGGCAGTGAGTCACAATTGGATGCCAGCCTACGCTGGCATGACGAAATGGGTACTCGGTGCAAACCGATCGGGAAGTGCTCTAATCGCGGGTTTGCTATACAAATGCTCCCGGCCTGTCTACCAGCTTCTCTACCAATCGCCTAAGCTCCGCCGGAGTGGTATGACCAGCGACGACCTCGAAATAACCGATACCCGCGCGTCGTAGCGCCTCCTTCTTGACCGCGTCTCGCGCGGCTGCGGTTCCCTGGTGATGCGCCCCGCCCTGATATTCGATGGCGTGGCGAGGCTGGCAGTCACCGTCCACCAGAAGCAAGTCCACCCGTTTCGAATTGATGCAACGGTACGCATCTGGATCCTTGCTGCGGAGGATCTCTCCTAACGAAACTTGCGCCATCACTTGCCACGCCGGGTTGCAGCCAATCACGACGCGGTCCAGTTCCTTGAACACTCGTGCTTCGCTCTTATTCAGGAGTGGCTGAATGGTGAAGCTCGCGCCCATGACAATCCGCAACTGGTCAACAGCATCAAGTTGTGTCGATGCTACCGGATCGCGTTCTGGACGCCACAGCTCACGAGCAATATTGGGCCAAGTGCGCCTTTTCTCCCACCGTGAGCGATTCCTCTCCCGCCATGCCTGCCGTCGCATCTTGGATCGGAACTGCTCAACGGTGATACCAGCCAAGGCGCCGACTAGTAGGACGGCGATCAGCAGGTGAGGCTTGTCGAATAGCGCAATGATCTCGGGCGGCATGCCATTAAGCTAGCTTCGGTATGTACAGAAGTCATTAACGTGCGAGAGGAGCCGCAGAGGGGACCGCCCATGGGGCTAAGCCGGCACGCGCGGGTGTCGAGGAGGCGGCGGGCAAGCAATTCGTGGTTTCTCGGTATGGCCTGTTTCGCTATCATTGGGGGAGGGGTTGGACAGCTATCTGGGAATGTCGGAGGACCGGAGGGATGGCTGATCAATGGCTCTTCAAAAGCGAGACTTATGATAACTGCAACTGCGCTGTGAATTGTGGTTGCCAGTTCAACTTGCCGAGTACCCACGGCTATTGTCAGTCGGCCTTCGTCGGCACTGTCGTCGAAGGCCACTTCAACGATACGCCGCTGGTAGGCCTGAACTGGGCGGGACTGTACAAATGGCCAGGCGAAATCAAGGACGGAAACGGCCGGCGCCAGATCATTGTCGACGAGCGTGCAAATGACGCTCAACGGATCGCGCTCGAAACGATCATCTCAGGCGAGGCATGCGAACCACTGAGCAATCTTTTCGCCGTGTTCGCGTCCACGTGCTCCGAATTTTGCGAGACGTTGTTCCTGCCGATCGAGCTCGAAGCGGACTTGGAACTCAGGACCGCAAAAGTAGAGATACCCGGCGTCATGAGGAGCAGCGGCAGGCCGATGATCAACGAGTTCAACGGTCAACCGTTCCACATTGCGTTGGCGCGTTCCAGCGGCAGTTTCGAGTTTACCTACGCTGAAATCGGACTTGGTACGACCTCGATCACGGGTGATATGGAGATGGCCTTCGAAGAGTCCTGGGCCCATTTTTGTGTTCACCACTTCAATCAGGATGGCCTGGTCCGAGAAAGGTCAAGGCTCACGGCCTGGCTTGGCGCGTGAGTGCCCTTGGCCGGCTGTATGATGTTCGTCACGCCGACTTGATCTCGGCCAGCGCCCGCGGCGTGTCGAAGTCGGCAAAGATGGCGTTGGAGCCGACCGGCACCTCGACTGCGTCGTGGCCGTGGGTCTCGAGCAGGGACCGCGCGCCCTCGTCGCCCTCAAGCGCCAGCATGTCGGGGACATAGGCCCGCGACCACAAGACCGGGTTGCCGCGCCGCCCGGCATGCACCGGAACGCAGATGGTGCGCCCCTCCGCCGGGTCGAAGGCGGCGATCAGCTTGTCGATGTGGGCCGGTTCGATGAGCGGCATGTCGCCAAGGCACACGACAAACGCGTCGCTGTCCGGGGGCAGGGCGCCGAGCCCGCTCTGCAGCGATCCCGCCAGCCCTGCGGCATGGTCTAGGTTGTGGACGGTCACAAGATCGAGGCCGGCAAGCGCCGCCTCGACTTCGACCGACTGGTGCCCGGTCACCACGATCACCGGCCGTGCGGCGGAGGCGAGCGCGGTCTCGGCCACCCGCCTGACCATGGGAGCCCCCGAGACCGGTGCCAGCAGCTTGTTGGGGCCGCCCATGCGGCGCGAACTGCCGGCGGCGAGCACGATGGCCGCGACCCTGGGGGCTTTTGCGACATAAGGCGCGTTGCGCTCGCGCGGCAGCGGCCGGGTGGGGATCTCCATGAGCAGGCCGCCGGCACCCATGTCCATGATGTCGTGCGGCTCAAGCTCCAGCCCTGCGAGGATGCGGGCCAGCACCCAGTCAAACCCGTTGAGCTTGGGCGAGCGCGCGCACGACGGCACCCCGATCACCGGCACCGGCCCGGCGCGGCCGAGCAGCAGCAGGTTGCCGGGATCGACCGGCATGCCGAGATGGACGATTTCGCCGCCGGCCTCGACCAGCCCCTGGGGCACAACATCGCCGCGATCGACGATTGCCGAGGCCCCGAAGATCAGAACCGGCGCATGGCCCGAGGCCACGAGCCGCTCGACCGCCTGCTTCACCGCGGCAATCGAATGCGCCGTCACCTCGACCTCGCCGAGCCGGCTCCCCATGGCCTCGAGCCTGGCCGCGATGGCGCTTTTCGTCTTGGCCACCAGCTGCTGCCTGGTCTGCGGCAGGACGGTCACGACGAGTCCGGCCCGGTGCGGCACAAACGGCGCCAAGGTGACCAGTGGGTCGGCAGCGATCAGCGCCAGAGCCTGTTCTACGACGGCCCGCGGCACCGCAAAGGGAATCACCTTGACGGTTGCCAGCATCTGGCGCGGCTCGACAATCTCAAACGACGGCACGGTGGCCACCGTCAGGCTTTCGTGAAGTCGGTTCAGGGCGCGCACCCGGTGGCCGTCGATCAGCGCCACCCCGGCGCTGGCCGCATGCACATTGGCCCGGCCGGTGAACGGCTCCTGGGCCAGGGCACCGGAACCGGCAAGGGCGCGTGCCACCGCCCCGGCGGCGGCGTCTTCGCCGACATCGTCGGCCTCCAGGCGGGCGGCAAAGACCCGTTCGATGCCGCTCGCCTCGAGTACCGCAATATCGGCGGCATCGAGCATGCGGCCCTTCTTGAACATGCCGGTGGCGTGGCGGACCGAATGGGCGAGAATGGCGCCTGGCGCCTGGGCAAGGGGCACTTCTGCGAACTTCATGAGCCGCCTACTGCTCCAGCCTGAGCGCCCGGGTGATCTCGGCCATGATGGCGATGGCGATTTCGGCCGGCCCGCGCGCCCCAATGGTTAAGCCGATCGGAGCATGGATGCGGGCGAGTGCATCGGCTTCAACGCCGGCCGCCGTCAGCCGCTCGATGCGTCCGGCATGGGTCTTCTTGGACCCCAGCGCGCCGACGTAAAAGCACGGGCTGGCCAGCGCCGCAGCCAGTGCCGGGTCGTCGACCTTGGGGTCGTGGGTGAGAGCTATGAGGGCGGTGCGGCGGTCGAGTTCAATCTTTGCAAAGGCCTCGTCGGGCCATTCCACGCGCAACGTCACGCCGGGAAAACGCTCGGAACTGGCAAAAGCGCCGCGCGGGTCTATGACGGTGACGTCGTAGCCGGCGAGCCTGGCGATGGGGATGACCGCCTGGGCGATGTGGACGGCGCCGACAATGACGAGCTTGAGCGGCGCATTGTAGATGTTGATGAAGAACTCGCCTTCCTCGGTGCTGGTGACGGCGCTCTGATCGAAGCGGAAGCCGGCCACCAGCGCGGCGCTCAAGACGTCTTCGGGCGCCTCGTCTTCGCCGACCAGGCGCTGCGTGCCGCTGTCGAGATCGGTGACGAGGGCCACCGTCCGCCGATCACGGCGCGCCGTCAGCAGGCGGTCGAGAAGGTCGCGCCTCATGAGGCCGGCTCGTCGACCAGAGGCTCGACATAGATGCGGATCCTGCCGCCGCAGGCGAGCCCCACCTCCCAGGCCGTCTCGTCCGCCACCCCGAAGGCGAGCACCTTCGGCCGGCCGGTGGCAAGGACGTCGAGCGCCTCGGTGACCACCGCGCCTTCCACGCAGCCGCCCGACACCGATCCGGTAAAGTTGCCGTCGGCGTCGACCACCAGCTGCGAGCCCACCGGCTGCGGCGCAGAACCCCAGGTTTCGATCACCGTGGCTAAAGCGACACTTCGGCCTTCGTCCAGCCAGCTTGCAGCCTGGTCGAGAATTGTGCGATCCGGTCCACTCATGGCTTGGCCTCCATCCAGCACCGCGGATCATAGGCTGCCCTGCGGTCATATGACAGCGCCCGCGCCAGGTCTTCAAGGCTCTCCAGATTGTGCACCGGGCGAAACTCGTCGACCAGCGGCAGGATGGCGCGCACGCCGGCCGCCAGGGGCGCGAATCCATCATAGCGCAGCAGCGGATTGAGCCACACGATGCGCTTGGCCGAACGCCTGAGCCTTGACATCTCACGGCTGAGCAGTTCGGTGTCGTCGCGCTCCAGCCCATCGCTCATCAACAGAACGTGGGCGCCTTGGGCCAGCACCCGGCGCGACCAGCGATAGTTGAACTCCTTGAGGCACTGGCCGATGCGGGTGCCGCCCGACCAGTCCCGGACCGTGTCGGAGACCTTGGCCATGGCTTCGTCCACGTCACGGCGGGCGATCTCGCGGGTGATGTTGGTGAGCCTGGTGCCGAACAGAAAAATGTGCACCCGGTCGCGGTCGCACATCAGAGCATGCAGGAAGTGCAGGAACATGCGCGAATAGTTTGCCATCGAGCCCGAGATGTCGGCGATGACGACGAGCGGCGGCTCACGGTGCCGGCGCCGGCGCCGGGCCAAGTCGACCAATTGTCCGCCTCTCCTGAGCGAGCCGGCGATGGTTCGGCGCATGTCGATGTTGGCGCCGTGTGCGAACGGCTCATATCGCCGGGTCTTGACCTCGATGCGCCGCAGCCGCAAGGCAGCGATCGCGGCCCTGGCGTGGGCCTCTTCTTCGGCCGTCATCTGCTCGAAGTCCTTGCGGCGCAGGACTTCGTCGCGCGAGGCGGTGAACTGGGCGTCGAGTTCAACGACGCTCGGCGGGGGTGCATGCCGCGAGTGGTCGGCGGCCGGCGCATACATGGCCTCGGCCAGCCGGCGCTGCCCGGGCCGCTTCGGGGCGGCCGGCGTCGGGACGCGAACCTGCTGCAGAAGCTGGTGCATGAGCCGTTCGGCAATCTTCGGGTTGCGCCAGAAGACTTCGAACGCCTGCGCGTAGATCGGCTCGTGCTCGTGGCGCTTCACGAACACCGCATGCAGCGCCCAGTAGAAGTCCTGGCGCGAGGCCATGGCGCCGGTCTGAACGGCGTCGAGCGCATCAACCACGGCACCAGGTCCGACCGGCAGCCCGGCGCGGCGCAGCAGCCTGGCGAAATGCATGACGTTTTCGGCCAGCCTGCCCGAAGGCGGGCGACGCTGAGATGGGCCGGGACTGGTCGCTTCGAGGTTCATGTTTCGAACCGCTTGTGTCTTGTCATGCCGGAAAGCCGATTATCTCGCCTTCGGCTGTGCCTCTCACCGTTCCGCCTCGACCTCCGCCTTGATCTGCTTGACGAGGCGGGCGGATTCGGAGCCCTCCAGGCGGGCGATATCGTCCTGATACTTGAGCAGCACGCCCAGCGTGTTGGTGACGGTTTCGGGATCGAGCGCTACGGCATTGAGTTCCGTGAGGGCGCTCACCCAGTCGAGGGTTTCGGCCACACCGGGCGCCTTGAACAGGTCCATGCCGCGCAGGGCTTGCGCAAACGCCACGATCTCGCGGGTCAGTTTCTCGGCGGCTTCGGGCCGGCGCGCCTTGACGATGGCAAGCTCGCGCTCGGCATCGGGATAGCCGACCCAATGATAGAGGCAGCGCCGCTTCAGCGCGTCGTGGACCTCGCGGGTGCGATTGGAAGTGATGATGACGATGGGCGGCTCAGCGGCGCTGATCGTGCCAAGCTCGGGAATGGTGATCTGGAAATCGGACAGGACCTCGAGGAGGAAAGCCTCGAATGCCTCATCGGTGCGGTCGAGTTCGTCGATCAGCAGAACCGGCGGGCCGCTGTCGCTTGGCTCGAGCGCCTGCAACAGCGGCCGGCGGATGAGGAAGCGCCGGTCATAGATGTCGTCGGCAAGCCGCTCGCGGTCATGCACGCCTTCGGCCTCGGCGAGACGGATCTCAACCATCTGGCGCGAGTAGTTCCACTCGTAAACGGCGGTGGCGACGTCGAGCCCCTCATAGCACTGCAGCCGGATCAGTCGGCGACCGAGGGCTTCGGCCAGCACCTTGGCGATCTCGGTCTTTCCGACCCCGGCCTCGCCTTCGAGAAACAGCGGCCGGCGCATGCGCAGGCTCAAGAATATGACCGTCGCAAGCGCCCGGTCGGAGATGTAGCGGGCGCCGGCGAGAAGCTCGGCGGTTTCGTCGATGGAGGCGGGCAGGGCGATCATGAGGCTGATATGGCGGATCGGCACTGCGTCTGCAAACTATGATCTGCCCTCCCCCAGAAAGCCCCAGAAAGGGGGAGGGCAGGGAGGGGGTTGATCGGCCACTCCCAGAACAAATCGGACAGGAAAATCGGATCCTCCCGTCAACCCCCACCCGGTTGGGAACGCCGGCTACTTCGCCGCGGCGGTGACCGCGCGCTTGGCCATGATGTTGACCAGATGGGCGCGATATTCGGCCGAAGCGTGCATGTCGCTGAGGCAGCGGTCGGCCGACACCGTGAGGCCGGCCACCGCCTCCGGCCGGAAGTCGCCGGCCAGCGCCTGCTCCATGGCTTCGACCCGGAACACCCGGTCGCCGGCCCCCGTCACCGCCACCCGGACATCGCCGCCGAAATCGGCGACGAACACCCCGACCATGGCATAGCGCGAGGCCGGGTTGGGGAACTTGGCGTAGCCCGCCCGCTTCGGCACCTCGAACTTGACCGCGGTGATGATCTCGTCATCGCCAAGGGCGGTCTCGAACATGCCAGTAAAGAACTCTTCTGCCGCGACCTCCCTCTGGTTGGTGATCACTGTCGCCTTGCAGGCAACGAGGGCGGCGGGGTAGTCGGCCGCCGGGTCGTTGTTGGCGACCGAGCCGCCGATGGTGCCGCGGTTGCGCACATGGGGATCGCCGATGCGGCCCGCCAGATCGGCAAGTGCCGGGATCGCTTTTCTGACCGCATCGTTGGTGGCCACCTCGACATGGGCGGTGCCGGCTTGCACGGTAAGCGTGTTGCCCTCCACCGAGATGCCCGACAGGCCGACCGCCCCGAGATCGATCACGTCGCTGGGGCTGGCGAGCCGCTGTTTCATGGTGGGAATGATGGTCATGCCGCCCGACAGCAGCTTGGCGTCGGGGTGGTCCTTGAGCAGCTTCACCGCATCGGCGAGCGAAGTCGGGCGGTGATAGTTGAAGTCTTGCATGGCAGTTTTCCTCCCTTGTCCTTATTCGGCCGCTTGCCTGGCCTGCGAGGCCTGAAGCGCACGCCACACCGTTTGCGAGGTTGCCGGCATGGCCAGGTCCTTCACCCCGAGCGCATCGGTGATGGCATTGATCACCGCGGCGGGAGCGGCAATGGCGCCGGCCTCGCCGCAGCCCTTGATGCCCAGCGGGTTCGAAGGACACTTGGTCTCGGTGAATTCGAGCACCAGATTCGGCAGATCGTGGGCCCGCGGCATGCAGTAGTCCATGTACGAGCCGGTGACAAGTTGGCCGGACTCGGAGTCATAGGCGCAGCCCTCCAGCAGGGCCTGGCCGACCCCTTGGGCGATGCCGCCATGGACCTGGCCCTCGACGATCATCGGATTGATGAGGGTGCCGAAGTCATCTACCGCCACCCAGCCGACGATTTCGGTCGTCCCGGTCTCGGGATCGATCTCGACTTCGCAGATGTGGCAGCCGGCCGGAAAGGTGAAGTTGGTGGGGTCGTGGAACGCCCCCTCCTTGAGGCCCGGCTCGATTTCTGAGGTCGGGAACTTGTGCGCCACGTAGGCGGCGAGCGCCAGTTCTCCGAAAGACATCTTCTTGTCGGTGCCCTTGACGGTGAACGTGCCGTCGCCGAACTCGATGTCGCCTTCGGCCGCTTCCAGCACATGCGCTGCGATCTTCTTGGCCTTGGCCTCGACCTTGTCGATGGCCTTGGAGATCGCCGTCATGCCCACCGCTCCGGAGCGCGAGCCATAGGTGCCCATGCCGAACTGGACCTTGTCGGTGTCGCCATGGACAATCGCCACGTTCTCGATGGGGATGCCCAGGCGGCTGGCGACAAGCTGGGCAAAGGTCGTTTCATGGCCCTGGCCGTGGGAGTGGCTGCCGGTGAGCACCTCAACCGTGCCGACCGGGTTCACCCGGACCTCGGCCGATTCCCATAGGCCCACACCCGCCCCGAGGGATCCGACGGCGGCTGAAGGCGCGATGCCGCAGGCCTCGATATAGTTCGAAAACCCGATGCCGCGGAGCTTGCCGGCCTGCTTCGATGCCGTGCGGCGGGCGGCGAAGCCCTTGTAGTCGGACAGCTCCAGCGCCTTCTGCAGCGAGGCGTCGTAGTCGCCAGCGTCGTAGCACATGATGACCGGCGTCTGGTGCGGGAACGAGGTGATGAAGTTGCGCCGGCGGATTTCCGCCGGGTCGATGTGAAGCTCGCGCGCCGCCGTCTCGACCAGGCGCTCCACCACATAGGTGGCTTCCGGCCGGCCGGCGCCGCGATAGGCATCGACGGGCGCGGTGTTGGTATAGACGGCATCGACCTCGCAGTAGATGTTCGGGATGTCGTACTGGCCCGATAGCAGCGTCGCGTAGAGATAGGTCGGCACACTTGAGGCAAAGGTCGACAAATAGGCGCCCATGTTGGCCGTGGTATGCACTCGCAGCGCCTGGAACTTGCCGTCGCGGTCCATCGCCAGTTCCGCGGTCGTCACATGGTCGCGGCCATGGGCATCCGACATGAAGCTCTCCGACCGCTCGGCGGTCCACTTCACCGGGCGTCCGCCGATCTTCTTCGAGGCCCACAGGCAGCACACCTCTTCGGCATAGATGAAGATCTTGGAGCCGAAGCCGCCGCCGACGTCCGGCGCCACCACGCGAAGCTTGTGCTCAGGCGCAATGCCGACGAAGGCGGAGATGACGAGCCGGGCGACATGCGGGTTCTGGCTCGTCGTATAGAGCGTGAAGTGCTCCTCGCCGGGATTATAGTCGCCGATCGCCGCGCGCGGCTCGATGGCATTGGGGATCAGGCGGTTGTTGACGAGATCGAGCCTGGTGACGTGTGCGGCATTGGCGAAGGCGGCGTCGACCGCACTTTTGTCGCCCAGCGCCCACTCGAACACGGTGTTGTTGGGCGCCTCGTCGTGGATCTGCGGGGCATCCTGGCTGCGCGCCCGGCCGGCGTCGACGACCACCGGCAGCGTTCCGTATGAGACCTCGACAAGCTCGGCTGCGGCTTGCGCCTCTGCCAGGCTTTCGGCGATCACCATCGCCACGTGGTCGCCGACATAGCGCACTTTGTCCAGCGCCAGGACCGGATGCGGACCGGCCTTCATCGGCGAGCCGTCCTTGGAATGGATCATCCAGCCGCAGATCAGTCCGCCGACCCCGTCAGCTTTCACGTCCTCGCCGGTGTAAACCGCGATGACGCCCGGCGCCTTGCGGGCTTGCGTCACGTCGATCTTGTCGATCGTGGCGTGGGCGTGGGACGAGCGCACGAAACTGGCATATGTCTGGCGCGGCAACGTGATGTCGTCGGTATAGCGGCCGCGTCCGGTGATGAACCGCTGGTCTTCCCTGCGCGTCGTCCGCGCCCCGATTCCGTTGGTGGTCATGGTCTTGCCTCCTCGACGTCTTCTGTGATCGCGCCGGTCACATGGCGGCGGCGCCGGCCTGAATGGCCTTGACGATGTTGTGGTAACCGGTGCAGCGGCACATATTGCCGTCGAGCTCGGCCCGGATCGTGGCCTCGTCGAGCTGCTTGCCCTTGCGCTTTACGATATCAACCGCAGCCATGATCATGCCCGGCGTGCAGAATCCGCATTGCAGGCCATGATGGGTGCGAAACGCCTCCTGCATCGGGTGGAGCTGGCCGTTGCTGGCCAGGCCCTCGATGGTGGTGACCTTGGCGCCCTGGCACGACAGCGCCAGCGCCGTGCACGCCTTGATGGCCTTGCCGTCGACGTCCACGACGCAGGATCCGCACTGGCTGGTATCGCAGCCCACATGCGTCCCTGTGAGGCCCAGGTCCTGGCGCAGGAACTCCACCAGCAGGGTTCGCGCTGCAATGTCGCCGGACACCGCCTTGCCGTTGACTGTCATGGATAGCTTGGGCATTCGAACGTCCTCCCTCGGTCGTGTTGGTTTTTCATAATCGGCCGCCGGGGTGGGCGGCGTGGTGGTGAAAGCTTGCGCCAGTTGCCGATTGCGGTCAAGCGGGCCGCATGTGGCCAATGGCGCAAGCGCGGGTGTTAATCGCACACTGGCGGGTCGAACAGCTCGATGTCGGTCAGCTGGCCGGCCAGCGCGAAGTCGCCGTAATCGAGCGTGACGTCTCCGGCCACACCGTTGCCGTACATGGTGAAGGCCACCTGGTGGGATGGTGTCTCTTCGCCCTTTGGCCTGTCGCTGAAAGGATAATAGCTGATGGTCACCGGCCATGAGGGCTCATCGGCGAAGGCTGCCGCGCCGCTGCCGCTGACCCTGGAGGCGAGTGGCTCGGGAGGGTGTCGATCGCCGATGAAGCTGATGGCCTGGTAGCTCTTGGGGCCGTCGGAACCGTCATAGACGATCGAGTCGTCGCGCCTCTCACCTTGCAGCGCCGCCACCAGCAGCTTGTTTTGATGCGCGACGGGAAACAGGGCCCCGGGAGGCAAAGTGAACGTCTCTTCCTCCGGCTGGGTCACAGCACCGTGCCCCGGCTCGTCCGCGGCGCTGCGGGTGACGGTGAGCAAAACTTCGTTTTCCAGGCGGCTGTCCACGTATTGACGCTGCGAATAGCGCATCATCTGGCCGTCGTCGGCCTCCCAGGAGCTCGAGCGGCTGTCGATGAGCCGCGTGTCACCGGCAGTCAGCGTGAAATCGTTGACGATCCGGAAACTGACGGTCCAGCCGTCGCACCTCGAGCCGGTGACCTCCAGCACCATGCGGCCCGACGCACCATCGATGCCGGCGCGCGGCTGGGAAGACTTGAGCTCCAGGTCGTACACCGCCCGGTGCGGCGCCATCTGAGCTTCTGCGCCCGCCCAGGCTGCGCCCGCCGGCGCGATCCATAGCGCGGAAAGCACCGCGCAAATCCAGTTCCGCGCCGTCATTCCTCTTGCAATCCTTCGATCTCGATGTTTCACAGAGCGCTTGTGTCGATGTCTTGGCGTGGAAAGGCGTTCCCGCGCAACATAGTGGGTGGATGGCAATGGCGGCAAGCGCTCAGGCAAAACCTTCGCTCCTTGTCACGCGCAAGCTGCCCGACGATGTGGAGGAGCGGGCCTCGCGCCTGTTCGAGGCCCGCCTCAACCCGGAGGATCAGATTTATTCGGCCGACGAGCTTCGCGCCGCGGCCGACGGCTTCGACGGCCTGCTGATCAGCCCGGTCGACAAGATGACAGCCCAGGCGATCGAGCGGCTTCCGGCCAGCGTTCGGATCATCGCAACGTTTTCGGTGGGCTACGATCACATCGATGTTCCGGCCGCCAAGACCCGCCGCCTCGCTGTCACCAACACGCCTGAGGTGCTGACCGACGCCACCGCCGACATCGCCATGTTGCTGCTGCTCGGCGCCGCCCGCGGCGCCTCGTGGGGCGAGCGCATGGTGCGCGAAGACAGATGGGCAGGCTTTTCGCTCGTCCATCCGCTGGGCTACGACGTTTCCGGGCAGCGGCTCGGCATCATCGGCATGGGCCGCATCGGCCAGGCCCTGGCCAAGCGGGCACGGGCCTTCGACATGACCATCCATTATCACGGCCGCTCGCGTCTTGCGCCTGAGCGCGAACAGGGCGCGGTGTTCCACGCCAGGCTGGACGACATGCTGCCGCACTCAGACTTTGTGTCGGTGCACTGCGCCTCGACGGCCGAGACCCGCGGGCTCATCAACGAGCGCACTTTGGCCCTGCTTCCAAAAGACGCGATCCTGGTCAACACCTCGCGCGGCGATGTGGTCGACGATGATGCCCTGATCGCGGCGCTGCAGTCGGGCAGGCTCGCGGCAGCGGGCCTCGACGTGTTTGTCGGCGAGCCCGACATCGACCCGCGCTACCGCAAGCTCGACAACGCCTTTCTGCTGCCGCATCTCGGCTCGGCGACACCTCGCACCCGCAGCGCCATGGGCATGCGGGCGCTGGACAACCTGGAGGCCTTCTTCAACGGCAGAACCCCGGGCGACCTGCTCACCGGTTGACGACACGGCGCTTCCAACTCCGATCACGTCAAACCACGATGCACGGCACCAGTTGAGCGGCGTGAAACGGCCGAGCCCGCTCTATCAGTCCGAAGCAGTGTCCTCGGCCACCGTTCGTTTACCGAGCAGGGTCCGATCTGACAGGGCCAACACCACGATGGTTGCGCCAGCCATGACCAGGAGCGGCGGCCGCAGCACCGCAAAGACGCTCAGCTGGCCAGAGGCCACAAGTGCCTGCACGACCCCGAAGACCGCCAGGAAATTGTGGAAGAGGATCGTCGCGTAAACATCCCGCGTCATAAAGAAGAATGCACTCGTCACCAGCCCGACGCCAGCCAGCATCGCGACCATTCCAGGGCTGTTGAAAGGCGGGCTGTGGGCGAAGTGATAGGCGCCGAACAGGACGCTTGCCACGAGAGCCGCGCCAACGATCGAGATCGCTCGACCGCGCGGCCTGAGCAGGGCTTCGACTGTCGCGCCCACCACTGCCCAGCAGACGACGACTTCGGCAGCTGAGACGACCAGA
>CAYWVA010000057.1:0-12757 GCA_964461545.1 uncultured Rhizobiaceae bacterium
GACTGCGGCCTTGAGCAGACCGACATGGCCGGCCATGGGCCCCGGCGAAAACTCCTGGTCGTCATCGTCGGCTTTGGAGTGTGCCGCCTCGAACATGAGCGCCGAACCCTTCCTGCACAGCCTTGTGGTCTGCAAGGACGATGCCGGCCAGCGGCTCGACCGGCTGCTCGGGCAACGTCACGCTGATGTAAGCCGGTCGCGCTTTCAAGACCTGATCGCGGCCGGGCGGGTCATGGTAGACGGCCAGACGATAGTGGAGCCCAGCCGGCGGGTCAAACCGGGCGAGACCGTGGTGTTCTCGCTGCCCGAGCCGGCTGCGGCGCAGCCGCAAGCCGAGGCTATGGCGCTCAACGTCGTCTTCGAGGACGACCATGTGATCGTCATCGACAAGCCGGCCGGCCTGGTGGTGCACCCCGGCCACGGCAACTGGACGGGAACGCTGGTCAACGCCCTCATCGCCCATTGCGGCGCAAGCCTCGCCGGAATCGGCGGCGAGCGCCGTCCCGGCATCGTGCACCGGCTCGACAAGGATACTTCGGGCGTCATGGTGGTGGCCAAAACCGACCAGGCCCACCGCGGCCTGGCCGAACAGTTTGCCGCCCATGGCCGGGACGGCCGGCTGGTGCGCGCCTATATCGCCGTGGTGTGGGGCCAGCCTCCCCGTCGAAGCGGGGTCATCGAGGCGGCAGTGGGCCGCAAGGCCGGCAACCGAACCAGGATGGACGTGGTGCGTCTGGGCGTCGGGTCGCGGCGCGGCCGCGCGGCGGTCACCCGCTACGAGGTGCTCGAAACCTATCCGCCGGGCGAGGCGCGGGCGCGCGCCAGCCTGGTCAAATGTGTGCTCGAGACCGGCCGCACCCATCAGATCCGGGTGCACATGGCCCATATCGGCCATCCGCTGCTGGGCGATGCCGCCTACGGCTCAGGATTCAAAGCCTCGGCCAGCGCGCTTGGCGTCGAAGCCCAGGGCGCGCTGGCGGCGCTTGATCGCCAGGCCCTTCATGCCGCCGAGATCGGTTTTGTCCATCCCGCCACAGGCCAACCCATGCGCTTCGAAGTGCCGCCGCCGCGAGATTTTGCGGAACTTCTGGCGGCTTTGCGCGTCAAGGCAGGGCAGGCAGGCCAATCGGATGTGGATAATCGTTAAGATGTCTTAGGGCGGCGGTGCGATTATTGTCGGCCGAGATTCGGTATATTAAGACGGGGGAACCCGGAATGAGCAGGATGACAAACTCGAACTTGCCCTCCATCGCCTCAGGCGAAGGCGGCCTGCAGCGCTATCTGCAGCAGATTCGGCAGTTCCCGATGCTGCAGCCGGACGAGGAATACATGCTCGCCAAGCGCTGGCGCGAGCACAACGACAGCGAAGCGGCCCATCGCCTGGTCACCAGCCATCTGCGCCTGGTGGCCAAGATCGCCATGGGCTACCGCGGCTACGGCCTGCCCATCTCCGAGATCATCTCGGAAGGCAATGTCGGGCTCATGCAGGCGGTCAAGAGGTTCGAGCCCGACAAGGGATTCCGCCTCGCCACCTATGCCATGTGGTGGATCAAGGCGGCGATCCAAGAGTTCATTTTGCGCTCCTGGTCGCTGGTCAAGATGGGTACGACGGCGAGCCAGAAGAAGCTGTTCTTCAATCTGCGCAAGGTCAAGGGCCAGATCCAGGCCATCGAGGAGGGCGATCTGCGCCCCGATCAGGTCAAGGAGATCGCCACCCGGCTCGGGGTGCCGGAAGAGGACGTCATATCGATGAACCGGCGGCTGTCGGGCGATACCTCGCTCAACGCACCGGTCAGGGCCGAATCGGAAGGCGAGTGGCAGGACTGGCTGGTCGACGAGACGGAGAACCAGGAGACGGCTTTGGTGGAGAGCGAGGAGCTGTCGATGCGCTCGAAGCTCCTGGGCACCGCGCTCGACAAGCTCAACGAGCGCGAGCGCCGGGTGTTCGAGGCCCGCCGGCTGCGCGACGAGCCGCTGACCCTTGAGGAGCTGTCGCAGGAGTTTTCGGTGTCGCGCGAGCGCATCCGCCAGATCGAGGTGCGGGCCTTCGAGAAGATCCAGAAGGCGGTCAAGAACGCCGCCCAGGTGACCATGGGGCCCAGGGTTGCCGAGGCGAACTGAGGCCTGACACGGTTTCACCGGGTAGACCGTAGGGGACTCAAGGAGAACTGACGCAGCCGCTCGTAATAGGGTCGCGCCTCATCGGCGAGGCGGCGAAGCCGCGGCGTCAGGTCCGGCTCGCCGGCCGGCGGCGCGGCAAAGCCGGTGGACTGCCACACGGAATCGTACCAGTGCCGGGCCCAGACGCCGTCATAGGGTTTGGGCCCGGCCGGCCAGTTCAGCATTTCGCTCTTGAACGGGATGGCGAGCGCGGCGCACAAGCGGCTCAGCACCGCCTGCGGCTCGGCCAGAATGTCGTCGGCGTCGACGACCGGCGGGGCGGTGCCGAGATGATCGGCCACCACGTCGAAGATGTCCCACTGCTCGACGAACCCGATGTCGCGCAACGTCACGTTGGTGCGCTTCTTGACATAGCTGGCCAGCACCCGCTCGGGCGCCCGGATCAGGAAGGCGTTGGCAAGCCCCACGATCCACGAGCGCTCGAACCCCGCCAGCATGTGGTGGGTCATGTGCTTCTGATAGAACACCGGCTTGGCGCCCGGCACCGGGCCGAGGCAGCGCTCGACCGCCCGGCCGAAGTCCACCTCGCCCGCCGCCATGGCCTCTTCACGCAAGGGGTGATCGATGCCGGTTTGCTTCAGGTAGAAGGCATAGAAGGGCTCGTCCCAGCACGCGCAGTCGGGCCGGTTGCCGAAGGCGTACATGAGTGCGGTCGAAATATTGCGCGGCCCCGACCACATGGCGATGCGGGTCGCGGAGGCGCTCACGCCCGGCGCGCCTCCCGCGCGCACAGATCGCGATAAAGCTCCGAGAGCCGGCGCACCATCGGCCCCGGTCCCGGCCACTGCGGGCTGGTATCGAGCGGATGTCCGATTTTGCGGCCGTCCACTTCGCGCACCGGCACGACGCCGGCAAACGTGCCGGTGACAAAAGCCTCGTCCGCCCCGTAGACGTCATAGAGCGAGAACGGCTTTTCGAACACCGGGATGGCGTTGTCGCGGGCAATCCTGATGATGTTGCCACGGGTGACGCCGGGGATGCAGTACTGGCCGGTCGACGTCCACAGTTCACCGCGCCGAACGATGAAGAAGTGGGTCGAGTTGCATGTCGCGACGAAGCCGTGCGGATCGAGCATCAGCGCCTCATCGGCGCCCGCCTTGGCCGCCTGGATGCACGCCGTGATGCAGTTGAGCTTGGAGTGCGAGTTGAGCTTCTGGTCCTGCACGTCGGCATAGCCGCGCCGCACATGCACCGTCATGAGGCGCAAACCCGCCTCCAGCACCTCCGGCTTGGGGCTCTTGTATTCGGGGATGATGACGATGGTGGCCTCGCCGACGGTCACCCGCGGATCCTGGTAGGGCGTGGCCTTGAGCCCCCGGGTCACCATGAGGCGGATGTGTACGCCGTCCTTCATGCCGTTGGCGTCGAGGCATTCGAACAGCCGCTGGCGCAAGGCTTCCGGCTCCAGTCCGATGTCGAGATCGATGGCCTTGGCGCCCTCATACAGGCGCTCCACATGCTGGTCGAGAAAGGCAATGCCGCCGGCGTGAAGGCGCAGGCCCTCCCACACGCCGTCGCCCAGCAGGAAGCCCGAATCGAACACCGACACGACGGCTTCAGCCCGCCCCAAAAGCTTGCCGTTCACCGACACCAGCACGCCGGCATTGCGCGGATCGTCGAGGTATTCGTGGGTTCCCGTGGTCATGACTGTTCCTTCACGTCAGGCGCGTCATCGGTAGTGCGGCTTGGGTGGCGTGTCCATGGCCGCAAGAATCGGGTGTCGCGGGACTGCCGGCCCCGGCTAGAGCTATTTCGGTTCAGACTGAACCACTGCGCTCTCGTCACCCCAGCGCAGGCTAGCGGCGCCGGGGAATTCTGCGGTTCTCAGCGGCGTCACGCACTGATGGCATCCTCGGTATACGCACTGGACCGGGTTACCGGGCACGGTCAGTAACCACCCACAGCAGTGAAGGCGAAGGAGGCGCTATTCTCCGGATCCGCGCCATAGAAGAAGCACGACAAGGTTCATTGCTCCCGCTGCAGCTGCGAGGGCGAAGGAGCCGGCATAGTTGCCGGCAGCGTCGTCAAGCCAGCCGGACACAAGACCACCGGCGCCCATGCCGAGCCAGGCAACCGCCCCGACAATCTCGGTCGACTGTCCCACGACGGGGGGCTCCGGGCCGAGCGAAATCAGGCCCGTATTCTACGGCCGGATCGAGGCTCACCGACCTGTGGAGGCCAGATCAGCATGGCTGTTTCGACAACGTCCAGGAGTTCTTGTCGGCTCGCACCACTCTTTGCCTGAACGGCCATGCCTGATGCCACAGTCATGATGTAGCTGGCAAGTGCCTGTGGCTCCCAACCCTCTGGCAAATCGCCTTCAAGCCTTGCCCGTTCAAACCGTTCGGTGACCAGGGACTGGGCCTTGCGCCGCTGCTCGGCAAGGCACGCTCGTACTTCTTCGGCGCCAGGGCTTGTCGCCAGTGCGCCTTGCACCATCAGACAACCCTCGGGCGTCTCGCCGCCTGCGACAAGCTCTACTTCGCCCTGGAGAATGCCGAGCGCGACCTCGCGCGCGGAGGGACTGGCAAGCACCTCCGTGTACAGCGCGCCGCTGTAGCGCTCATAGTGCTCGACCGCCTGCATGAACAGGCTCTCCTTGTTGCCGAACGCCAGATACAGGCTCGGCACCGTAATCCCGATCTGTTCAGCGAGCGCCGCAATCGAAGTGCCCTCATAGCCATAGCGCCAGAAGAGCCGGAGCGCCGTATCGAGCGCTTGGGCCTTGTCGAATGCGCGGGGACGTCCTCGTGTCATATTATAGCGATCGTTATAAAATGGATTGACAGCGATTTCCGTTCGTATTTTATAGGGATCGTTAGTCATTACAAGTTGGCTGGAAACGACCGGAGTTGAAGGTCGAGGCCGGCCGGATGGGCACATGGAGGAAACTCTGATGCAAAGACACCACATAGCTTCGAGAGAACACTGGCTCGCCGCACGGCGAGCCCTGTTGGGGCGAGAAAAGGAGATGGCGCGGTTGCGCGATGCGATCGCCGCCGAACGCATGGCCTTGCCCTGGGTGCTGGTCGAGAAGAACTATATGTTCGACGGACCCCAGGGTCCCCTCAGCTTGGCGGACCTGTTTCAGGGCCGCAGCCAGCTGTTCATCAAGCACTTCATGATGGGACCTGGTGCTACCCACCAGTGTGTCGGATGCTCGTTAGAGGTCGACCACATGGGCGGGCTTCTGTCGCATCTCGAAAACCATGACGTCAGCTACGCCGTTGTCGCGAGAGCGCCCATCGAGGAGATCGAGGTGGTGCGCAAGCGCATGGGCTGGCAGTTCCTCTGGGTGTCAGCAGCGCGAAACGACTTCAATTACGACTTCGGCGTCTCATTCCGTCCGGGCGACGTCGCGGAGGGGCGAGCAAGCTACAACTTCGGCCCGGCGCCTGAATGGGCAGCGGAGATGCTGGACCTCTCGGGCAATAGCGTCTTTTACAAGGATGAGGCGGGCAAACTTTACCACACCTACTCGGCCAATGCTCGCGGTGGGGAAGAGATTCTCGGCATTTACGGGATTCTCGACATGATGCCGAAGGGGCGGAACGAGAACGGTCCTCATCATTCGCTCGCTGATTGGGCACGGCCCCGCACCATGTACGGCAAAGGCGGCCACGTCGAAAGCAATGGCCGCTTTCACCCGCCTGGAAGCGCTGCGCACGAGTGAACCCGCTATGTTGCGTGCTTACTGGAGCTGTGGCAAACATGATCAGCAAATCGACTGCCGACCCGCCACCGTCCAAGCCGCAGACAGCGAGGACCGGATGCTGCTTCCTGCGCCGAAGTACTGCGGTTCGTGCTGGTGCTTGCGTGGCCGAACCCGCTAGCCGTCCACGTCGTCGTCGAGGACGGCTCCAGGTAGCTGCTTGCCTCGCAGTCAGCGTACAAGGCAAACCGACCGATCCGGTCGACCGCGCGAAGCGTCACAGGGTAGGACTCCGGAGACGGTGGCCGCGGAGCGACTGAGATGTGTCGCCCACCTCAGGAGGTCAAGCGGCCGGAGGGGGATATGGCTTGGCGATGACTACGCCACCCGCAGCCCAAGCAGCGACCTCAAACCTCTGTCAATACATGCAGCGGGTTTTCACCAGCATGGTCAGCCGGTCCATGCCGAAGTCACGCGCCAGACTGCCTCCGGACAGCGCCAGCCACCGCTCCTGCGCTTCAAAGGCCAGCGCTTCGCGCGCCTGAGAACAGGCATAGCGCAAGCCTGCCATGTTCTGCAGGTGGTGAACCATCTCGTGCACGAGAACAGAGATCTCCGCCGCTGTGGCGCCTGTCCATCCGGTGGGCAGGTGGATGGTCATGGTTGTATCGTCGTAGAAGGCGGCCACGTTACGCGATCGGCTCACCAGAACAGCCTTGACTTGGGCTCGCAGCAGGGCCTGGTTGCGGACCGCGGCCATGCGTGCAGCAGGCACGATGGCGATGGCGGGCTGCTGGCGGGCCGGGGCAAGATCGAAGTTGCTCGCCAGCCAAGCTTCGATTGCCCTGAGCAGGGTTGGCATGACAGATTGAAGCCGATCGTCGTCGGCCGCCTCGGCGTGCCAGGTGATGTCAAGCGGCTGCCCGTGTGCTGTCGAAGGAGCCAGCGACAGCCCCAATGCCGCGGCGAGAATAACGACTGTTCGGATGGCAGGCATAATGTCCTCCGCTGCGCCAGACCGGCGTAGTAAGGGTCGGCGGCTGCTGCCATTGTCGATCGTGACTTTGGCACGCTGCCGTTGCTCTGCGTGAGGCCGGATGAGTTATCCCCTCCACCCGGCAAGACAACCCAACGCTTCTGGAAAACTGTACCAGTTGCAAGTGATTCGGCGTGGAAAGATTGTTGGACTGGATCCTTCTGTGGACAACCGCTTGTCTTATGAACTCCGCGGTGACTTCAGGCGAAGATGGTGCCGCCGACCAGAGAACGGTGCCACAGAAGCCAGGTGGCGGGATGTGGGAATGCCCACTCCCGCAAATCGCATGTGAGGCGATATCGCTAACGCTCAAGCCGCTGCTTGAGCGACACGATCCGGCGATAGGAGGCTTTCAGCGACTCACCATCGAGCCGGCCGTCGGCGACGGCGTCTTTGATGGCGTCGATGCCATAGCGAGCCACATCGGGTTGCTGCATCAGCATGTTGGCGATCAGCACCATATCGTTGCCCGCCGCCAGTGCCAGCACGATCGCCTCAGCCAACGAGCGCCCGGCGAGTGCGGCTTCCATCTGGATGTCGTCGGTCACCACAACGCCGTCAAATCCGAGCTTCTGGCGAAGCGCCAGCTGGACGGCAGATGGCGACAGCGAGGCCGGCCGGCCGTCGCCCTCGCCCCAATCGCGATGGTGCACATGCCCGGTCATGATCATGTCCACTTGCGCCGCCTTGAGCAGCGCCACGAACGGCTCGCGCTCGCTGGCATCCCAGGTATCGGTGACATCAGCGACGGCGACATGAGGGTCCGTTACGCTCGACCCGTGCCCGGGCCAGTGCTTGATCGCAGTGAGGACATTGTGAGTACGGTGGGCCTCGATGAAAGCGCCGGCATAGCGCGCCACCGCATCCGGGTCGCTGGCAAACGAGCGCCGCAGCCGGCCGATCACCGGGTTCTGGACCCCGCGGTCGAGATCGACGACGGGAGCAAGATTGAGGTTGAAGCCCAGTCCGGCGATCCTGCCGGCCATCTCGGCATAAAGGACTTGCGCCTCCTCCGGCGAAATGTTGTCGCCGACCCAGCGGGCGCTGCGTTCACGGCGCACGCCCTCAAGTCGCGCCAGGCGCTGCACCCTGCCCCCCTCCTCATCGAGCGCCAGGAACGGCGGCTGGTCCGATGGGATATTGCGCAGGTGGGCCAGCAGGGCGGCAAGCTGCGGCTCGTCGACGATGTTGTGCTCGAACACCACCAGGCCTCCGACCCGCTTGTGTTGAAGGTCCTCGCTGGCCTGGATCACGCCGGGATCGTCCGGCTTCGTTCCGGAAAAGCCTACGATCAGCAGCTGGCCGTAGATCTCGTCCACATGGCCCGGCAGATCGACATCCCGCTCCACTGCCCAGCCAGAGCTCAGGCCGCTTGCGACGACCAGCATGAAAAACCCGGACCGCAGGGCCGTTTTGAGCACTCCGCCGCCTAACGCTCGCATATTGCGATCACCCCCATGCTGCCCCTGCGATCTCTTGGCCACACTGTTGCCGATCGGCCACAACTATCAGAAAACTGCACCCACCAACCAATTGCGCATTGAATGGCGGGGCAGAATCGCCCTTAATCCGGGTTCGGGAGCGTAACCACTGAATTGCGCAAGGCCGACGGGTCGGGGGACTGGGTCGGTAGAGGGTGCGAGGAGCCGGGGGGCACCTCCCTGCAAGAGCCCGGTGCAAACCAGCACCGGGTTCTTGTCGTTGTGCCGGCGCGCCATCCCACTTACAGCGATCCGTATCGGAGGTCACGAGGCCGCCGCCAGCCATTCCTCGCGCACCGCGCGATCGGCCTCGCCCGGCAGGTGGCGTGCCTTGAGAGCTGCGACCACGTCGCCATCGCACAGCCGCGATAGCGCCCACACCGCCATGGCGCGCACCAGCCCTGAGGCATCCGACAAGCGCCGCCGGACCACCGGCACAAGGCTCCGGTCGCCCGAGTTGCCGACTGCGATGAGCACATTGCGCACGAACCGGTCGCGGCCGGTGCGCTTCACCGCTGTGCCTCGGAACAGGGCGCGGAAGGCCGCGTCATCGAGTTCGGCCAGTGCCCGGAGCGCCGGCGCCGCCAGTTCGTCGCGGGCCGCGAGCTTGGCCTGGCTGCCGAGTTGAGCGAACTTGTTCCAAGGGCACACGGCCAAGCAGTCGTCGCAGCCATAGATGCGGTTGCCGATCTTTGAGCGGAATTCCCGCGCAATATGGCCCTTGTGCTCGATGGTGAGATAGGAGATGCAGCGCCGGGCATCGAGCTGATAGGGCGCCGGGAAGGCTTGCGTCGGGCAGATGTCGAGGCAGGCGCGGCATTGCCCGCAGTGGTCGGTTTCAGGGCTGTCCGGCTCCAACGACAGGTCGGTCAGCAGCACGCCCAGGAACAGCCAGGAGCCGAACTGGCGCGACACGAGGTTGGTGTGCTTGCCCTGCCAGCCGAGCCCGGCGCGTTCGGCGAGCGGTTTTTCCATGACGGGCGCGGTGTCCACGAACACCTTGACCTGGCACCTGGCGTCATGCGCCAGCCAGCGCGCCAGTTCCTTGAGCTTGCCCTTCATGACGTCGTGATAGTCCCGCCCCTGGGCATAGACCGAGACAACGCCGGTGGTCGGCGCTTCGAGCCGTCTCATGGGGTCGAGCTCAGGGCCGTAATTCATCGCCACCACCAGTGCCGAGCGCGCCTCAGGCCAAAGGCAAGTGGGGCTGCGGCGACGCTCGGCGTTAGCGGCCAGCCAGTCCATGTCGCCATGGCGGCCGAGCGCCAGGAACGCCTCGAGCCTGTCGCCGAAATCATTCGCGAGAGCCGCCGGCGCGATCGCGGCATCATCGAAGCCGATGTCGCGCGCCCGGGTCTTGAGCCGCTCCTTGAGACAGTTCGCCATACCTATTCAGATAGTCAAAAATCGAGGTCGGTATAGATGCGCGGCGGCGGCATGCCGCGGATTTGGTCGGCAAGCAGCGGCCGGAAGGACGGCCGGCACTTGATCCGCTGGTACCACGCCTTGGCCGCGGCGTTCTCGTGCCAGGGCACATCGCCAAGATAGTCGAGAGCCGAAACATGCGCGGCCGCCGCCAGATCGGCGGCGCTCAGGCGCTCGCCGGCTAGCCAGTTGCGGGTCTCGGCCAGCTGCCCGATATAGTCGAGATGCTCACGCACCATGGACAGGCCACGGCGCACCCTGGCCATGTCGGGGGCGCCGCCGCCGGCTTCGCGCGGCAGGAAGCGGCGGATCACTTTTTCGGTCAAAACCGGGCCGGACACCTCGGCATGAAACTTGCCGTCGAACCAGGCGATTAACCTGCGGGTCTCGGCCCGCTCAGCCGCCGACACGCCGATCAAAGTCTTGGCGGTACCGCCGCGGGTCTCGTCGAGATATTCCGACACCGCCTCGATGCCGACCGCCGCGGTGCCGTCGTCGTCAATGAACACCGGCAGGATCCCGGCCGGGCTCAAGGCCACGAACGACGCCCGGTTCTCCCACGGACGCTCCTCGATCACCTCTGCCTCGCAGCCGTACTCGCCGAGCGAGATGCGGATGCGGCGGCAGAACGGATCGACGGGAAAATGAAGCAGCTTGGCCATGGCTCAGCGCGGGTGCAGGTCAGGGGGCAGGCTCATGCCTTCCATTTGGCGTCCGACTTGCGGCCGGCCACGGCAGGGGTATAGAACCGCCCGGCGCTCAAGCCAAGCGATTCGCCTCCCGATTCGTCTGCTCGCTCTCCCACCCCGCCGGAGCCCGATCGTATGACGCCGGAACAGATCATCGTGCTGGCCCTGGTCCAGGGCATCACCGAGTTCTTGCCGATTTCCTCGTCGGGACATCTTGTTCTGGTGCCCGTGCTGACCAACTGGCCGGACCAGGGCCTGCTGGTCGACGTCATGGCTCATCTCGGGTCGCTGCTCGCCATCATCGCCTATTTCTGGCGCGATGTGGTGCACCTGATGTGCGGCGGGCTTGATCTGCTGCGCGGCCGGCTCACGGGTGCCGGGCGCATGGTGCTCTATATACTCGCCGCCACCATTCCCGCCTTGGCCTTGGGGCTGTTTCTGAAGGCGTCCGGGCTCATCGAGGCGATACGGGGGCCGCACATCGTCGCCTGGAACGCGATTGTCTTTGGCCTCCTCATGCTGGTCGCCGATCGCTTGGGCGCGCACCGAAAGACGACTGCCGATGTGACGCTGTTGTCGGCCGTCGCGGTTGGTGCTGCCCAGGCGCTCGCCCTGGTGCCCGGGACCAGCCGCTCCGGCGTCACCATCACGGCAGCCCGGGCGCTCGGCTTCACCCGTCCCGAGGCGGCCCGGTTTTCATTCCTGCTCGGTATGCCGGCGATCGCCGGGGCGGGCCTGCTGGTGCTCGGCGAGGCGGTCGACCAGGGCGAGGCGATCTGGGCCGACGCCTTCATCGTTGCCGGCCTCACTTTCTTTACCTCGCTGGCGGCGATCGCCTTCCTGATGGCGATTCTGAGGCGCTATTCGCTATTGCCGTTCGTGATCTACCGTCTGGTCCTCGGCCTCGTCCTGTTGGGCCTCATCCAGGCGGGCATCCTCGTCTGATTCCGGCCGCCGCCTTCAGCGCTCGGCGCCCGGCCTGGTGAACTGGCCGGCGCGGCGGAAGCGCACCAGATAGCCCGGCACGATGGCCTCGATGCTTTGCGGCGCGATGTCGAGGCCCTGCAGCGTCGTCCCGGCGGTGATCGCGGCCTCGCTCACCACGTTGTCGGTCTTGAGCAGTTCCACTTGGTCCATGGTGAGCAGCGGGCTGGGCAGAAGCTGCAGCACCGCCGCCTGCAGCTTGGCCACCGGCCAGGGCAGCGGAACCAGGACCCGGCGGCGCTGGATGGTCTTGAGCATGAACTCCATGAGTTCGCGAAAACTGTACACCTCGGGCCCGCCGAACTCGTAGGTCGTGCCGGCCGCCTCATCGAGCGTCATGGCCCGAACGATCCCTTCGGCCACGTCGCCCGCATAGACCGGCTGGAAGCGCGTATGGCCGCCGCCGATCAGCGGCAGGGCCGGGGACAGGCGCGCCATCGCCGCGAAGCGGTTGAAGAACGCATCCTCGGGGCCGAAGACGATAGACGGCCTGACGACCACCGTCTCGGCGAAGGCGGCGCGGGCGCGCGCTTCGCCCTCGGCCTTGCTGCGGGCGTACTGCGCACCCGAGGTGGGGTCGGCCCCGATGGCCGACATGTGGACGAGGCGTTTCGCCCCCGCCTCACGCGCCGCTTCGGCCACCGCTTCGGCGCCTTGGGCATGCACGGCGTCGAACTTCTGGGCTCCGCTGGTGTAGAGAATGCCCACCAGGTTGATGACCGCATCGGCGCCATTGCACGCCGCTGCAAGCGAGTCGGGATAACGCACGTTCGCCTGCACCGGCATGATCTGCCCGACAGTGCCGAGCGGCTGCAGATGGTTGGCCAGATGCGGCCGCCTCACCCCCACCCGCACCCGCCAGCCGCGCCGGGCGAGCGCCCCCACCACGTAGCGGCCGATGAAGCCCGAGCCGCCGAACACCGTTGCGAGCTTGCGGCCGGGCTCGGGTTTTGCAGGGCTCATGCGGGGATTGCCTTTCGATTGTGCCGGGGCCATTTATACGGGCAATCGGAGGCTTGCAAAGCGCTTTCGGGCGGCTGGCAGCCTGGCCGGTTGACAAGGCCGCCCGGCCGCCCCTAAGAAACGCCCGCCCCCTCAAAGCCCAGGTGGCGGAACCGGTAGACGCGCTAGCTTCAGGTGCTAGTGACCGAAAGGTCGTGGAAGTTCGAGTCTTCTCCTGGGCACCAGTGTTCTCGCCCAACCGTCATGCTGGGCGCACTTTTGTTGTTGACTTTATTCCTATTATGTGCTAGCCCTCCCCCATCCCTTCCCGCGAGGGGGCGTTGTCTAGACCGCCTGGATCACGTGG
>CAYWVA010000058.1:0-12310 GCA_964461545.1 uncultured Rhizobiaceae bacterium
GCCGGCCGCTGCCGTCCACCACCGGGAACACCTTGTAGAAGTGGCGGTAGAAATATTCGTCGACCAGCTTCTGGACCGGCGTATCGGCGGGCACGGTAACCAGTTCGCGCCGCATGATCCGGCTGACCGGGACACCGTGCAAACTGCCGCGCAGTTCGGCGTGAGCGCGCGATGCATTGGCCGCCGAATAAACGAAGAACCCGATGAGCATCTGCCAGATGCCCTGGACGAAGGCCCCGCCGATGATGTTGAGGATGCCGAGCCCGATCAGCGCGATGGCGAGCACCGAACCGGTGGCCGCGGCAATGCGGGTCGCCTTCTGGAAGTCTTGCGTGAACCACCACACCGCGGCGCGAAGCATGCGGCCGCCGTCCAGTGGAAAGGCGGGCAGCAGGTTGAAGACCGCCAGGATCAGGTTGATGAATGCCAGGTAGCCGATGATCGCTCCCAGCCGGGACTCGAGCCCGAAAGGTCCGACCGACACCACCACCAACATGGCCGCGGCCAACAGGAAGCTGGCGATGGGGCCGGCGATTGCCATCCAGAACTCTGCTGCCGCGGTTCTCGGCTCGTCGTCCATCTCGGCCACCCCGCCGAATATGAACAGCGTGATGCGCGAAATCGGCAGATCGTACCTCCGGGCCACCAGGGCATGGGCATATTCGTGAAAGATGATTGAGGCGAACAGCCCGGCAGCGCCGAGGATGGCCATCCACAGGTAACTCGCCGTGTCGAGGCCGGGCAGCACCCAGGGGAAGTAGCCGGCCGTCAGCGACCAGACCAGGAGGATGGCCAGAAAAAACCACGAATAATCGAGACCCACCTTGATGCCGAAAAGGGTAAACAGCGGAATCCGGTTTGTGAACATGACTGGTCCCTATGGCCTCCCCACCGTATTCGATGCCGACCAATGGGGAAAACATTGTCGCCCATCAATGAACAGCATTTATCGCCTCGAGCGATAGCTAGAGGGTGGCAGCGGTGCGGCTTGGCTCAAGGCAAAACGGCTCGCGGCCCGGTCAGGTTCCCTCGCGCCCGAACAGGCCAGGGTCGCGTAAGTCCCGCAGGAGATCAGCTGTCACGCCGGCATTTGATCTGGCGGAAGCCCACGCATGTCTCGTCGTCGCAGCGCTGACCGGTGTCGGGATAGAGCGTTGCAAGCGCCTCAGCCGGGATCTCTTCGCGTTGGAACAGCACGGCCTCGTCGAAGCCATTTGCCTGGCACCACGCATCGGCGACTGGCTTGCCGCACATGTCGTTTGATTGCAGGCAGAACGCCACGCGCGCCTCCTCGAACTTCGGCGAGAAAAAGTTGCGCACGGCGGCATCGGCCACGGCGGTATGCAGCATCACAGCTGCTGAAAGCGTTGTGGCAGCCAATATCGCGGTTCGCATTGTCGTTGTTCCCGTTGACTTGTTGTTCATCGTTCAACGACGGTGCTATCACATGGTTCCCGAAGCCCGGCTGAACGGCGCGTTCACCTGGCGTTCATCCTCGCGCCTCTCTAGACCACAGTTCCGCCGCTCTTGCAGTCGGTGGGCCGAGGTACTATTTCTTGGGGTTGCCACCGCCCCGTCGCCGCTGCTCGCGGCTGCGGGGCGTGGGGCTTGTTGACGGCAGCGATACCCTTCGCAACGTAGGTTTCCGCTCAAGCAGGGGGCGAACTTCGAAGCGCGGTGCGCTTGCCCGTGCGGGATAGAGTTGAACTGACGAATTGACCAAGGACTGCCATGGATAAGATTCCGATGACCGAGACCGGTCATGCCGCGATGCTCACCGAACTCAAGCACCTCAAGTCGGTGGAGCGCCCGCGCATCATCCGCCTGATCGAGGAGGCGCGCTCTCACGGCGATCTGTCGGAGAATGCGGAGTATCATGCGGCCAAGGAGCAGCAGGGTTGGGTGGAAGCCAGGGTTGCGGAACTTGAAGACAAGCTGTCGCGCGCCGAGGTCATCGACATCACCAAGTTGTCCGGAAAGACGGTGAAGTTCGGCGCCATCGTCACTGTCCTCGACGAAGACACCGATGAGAAGGCGCGCTACCAGATCGTGGGTGAGTTCGAGGCCGATGTGCGTCAGGGCAAGATCTCCGTCAGCTCGCCCATCGCGCGTGCATTGATCGGCAAGCAGGCCGGTGACCTGGTCGAAGTCATGACCCCGGGTGGCGGCAAGAGCTACGAGATTGTTGCCGTCAAATATGCCTGAAATGGCGTCGGCGATCGGCATGATTGCCTCTTGCGTGCCGGGCGTGTGGCAATAATAATCGGCGCTGCGGGGTCCGTGGCGGGGCTTGAATCGGAGGCCATCATGCGCACGTTTCCTCTCCTTGCCGTGCTGGGCTTGGCGGCCGGTCTCGTTGCGGCGTCGCTTGCTCAGGCCGGCGATCGCCTCGGCCCGCATCCGGTCCGCGGCTGGAACGGCAATCAGTTTCTGTTCGAAGTTCAGCCGCACGGCGACGTCATCCACCTCGTCGGCTATCGCGCCATCGGCCATAAGTGGCAGCTGGTCGGAACCACCCGCATCCACAAGGGCCAGCGCGCCCCGGCCGGTGGCTTTCTGCAACAGATCTGGTTTCATGGCCGTCCTCTCGGCCATGTCAGGGCCGACATGTCGAACTCCTGGTGGCGGTGGTATCCCAGCGAGGACCGCAACGGCGGCCGCTTTGAGACCAACTAGTCCGCACCGGCCGTCTGCGAGCGCCTTGACGCCTAGCCATGCTTCCCGTGCATAGGCCCTGGACAGCGCCGCATGGGTTCCCTTACATGTGACCGCCAACGCGGAAGGAGCACCTATGTCGGCACGTCATGCAAGGGTCCTCATCCTCGGCTCGGGGCCCGCCGGCTATACCGCGGCCATCTATGCGGCGCGCGCCATGCTGCAGCCGCTGCTTATCCAGGGCATACAGCCCGGCGGACAGCTCACGATCACCACCGATGTGGAGAACTACCCTGGCTTCGCCGACGTCATCCAGGGCCCGTGGCTGATGGACCAGATGCGCGCCCAGGCCGAGCATGTCGGCACCGAGATCATCACCGATCACGTCGTCGCGGCCGATGTGAATCAGCGTCCGTTCCGCCTGGTGGGCGATTCGGGTGCGACCTACACCTGTGATGTTCTCATTATTGCAACGGGAGCTCAGGCCAGGTGGCTGGGACTGCCCAGCGAGGAGCTCTACCAGGGTTTCGGGGTTTCGGCCTGCGCCACCTGCGACGGCTTCTTTTTCCGCGACAAGAAGGTCATGGTGGTCGGCGGCGGCAACACTGCGGTCGAAGAGGCGCTGTTCTTGACAAGGTTCGCCAGCCAAGTGCTCGTGGTGCATCGCCGCGATGCCTTCCGGGCCGAGAAAATCTTGCAGCAGCGGCTGTTTGCCAATCCCAAGATCAAGGTGCGCTGGAACAGCGTGCTTGAGGAGGTTCTCGGCACCAGCGAGCCCAAGGAGGTCAAGGCGGCACGGCTGCGCGACGTCCAGACCGGTATGATCGATGAGGTGGACTGCGACGGCATCTTCATCGCCATCGGCCATAAGCCGGCCACCGAGCTGTTCGAAGGCCAGCTCGCCATGCGCCAGGGCGGCTACATCGTCACCGCGGCGGACTCCACCGCCACCGACATCCCGGGCGTCTATGCCGCCGGCGACGTCACCGACGACGTCTTCCGCCAGGCCGTGACGGCCGCGGGGCTGGGTTGCATGGCCGCTCTCGAAGCCGAAAAGTATCTCGCCGGCCACGGCGTAATCAGCGAAGCGGCCGAGTAGGCGTTACGGGGACCGTTGCTTGCACGCCATGGACTGGGACAAGCTCAGGGTGTTTCACGCCGTTGCCGAGGCCGGCAGCTTCACCCATGCCGGGCACGATCTTGGGCTGTCGCAGTCGGCGATCAGCCGCCAGATCGCCGCACTCGAGCATGAGTTGAAGGTACCGTTGTTTCATCGCCACGCTCGCGGCCTGATCCTCACCGAGCAGGGCGAGGTGCTGTATCGCACCGCCCACGAAGTCCATATCAAACTCGCTTCAGCCAAGACGCGGCTCACTGACTCGCGGGAGAAGCCGACCGGCGAGCTGCGCATTACCACCACCATAGGGCTTGGAACCATCTGGTTGACGCCGCGCATCGCGGAGTTCATCGAACTCTATCCACAGATTTCGGTGGTGCTGCTGCTCGATGACCGGGAGCTTGACCTCGCCATGCGCGAGGCCGACGTGGCGATTCGCCTACGTCGGCCGGTGCAGCCGGACCTTATCCAGCGCAAACTGTTCACGGTCCACCACCATGTCTATGCCTCGGCCGAATACGTGCGTCGCTATGGCATGCCGAAGACCCTCGAGGATCTCGATCGCCACACCATCATCACGTTCGGCACCGCGCCCGGCTATCTGACCGACGTGAACTGGCTGGAGACAGCGGGGCGATCCGACGGCTCGACGCGCCGCCCGGCGCTCAAGGTCAACAACGTCTACGGCCAGCGGCGCGCGGTCGAAACGGGCCTCGGCATCGCGTCGCTGCCCGACTACATCGTCGGCAAGGAGACCGGCCTGGTGCAGATCGCGTTACCCGTCGCCATGCCGCGGTTCGATACCTATTTCGTCTACCCCGAGGAGCTCAAGGACTCAAAGCGCGTAGCAGTGTTTCGCGACCATATCGTCTCGATGACCAAGCAGTGGTCATTCTGACCGCAGTCCGGCATGCGCGCGATGCATGCCTGCCATACTCACCAGTGTGTTGCCCCACGGGCCTGCGTGTCAGAGACTTGGCGATCGCAGTCGCCTCCGGCTGCGCCCATCGCGGAAGCTACTCCCTCCCTGGGTATCGTTCCGCCGCTCGGCCTGCCTCACCGGGCCGGCGTGGTCCTCCTGGGCCCCATCGGGAAACTTGAAGCCGGGTTGCCGATGGGCAATCCGGCTTTTTTGCCTGTCTGCTACCGCGGCGCCATGCGCAAGGCGCCGTCCAGGCGGATGGTCTCGCCGTTGAGCATGTCGTTGTCGACGATATGGGCGACGAGGCTGGCATATTCGTCCGCCTTGCCGAGGCGGGAGGGAAACGGGATGCTGTCGCCCAGGGCCTTGCGCACCTCGTCGGGCAGATTGTCCACCATCGGGGTGGCAAACAGCCCCGGCAGAATGGTGACACAGCGGATGCCGTCGCGGGCCAGGTCACGCGCCACCGGCAGCGTCAGGCTGGCAACGCCGCCCTTGGAGGCGGCATACGCCACCTGGCCGATCTGACCATCGGTTGCCGCAACCGACGCGGTGTTGACGATCACCCCGCGCCCGCCGTCGGGCGTCACCGGGTCGAGAGCGATCATGCCGGCGGCGCATTTGGCGATCATGTGAAAGGTGCCGATCAGGTTGACTGCCACGACGCGGCTGAAGGCGTTGAGCGGATGGGGCTCGGCGGCGCCGGTCTGGCGGTTGCGGGCGGCGGTCTTGTGGGCCATGGCGATGCCGGCGCAGTTGACCAGGATGCGCTCGGGCCCGTGGCCAGCACGGGCCTTGGCGAGCGCTGCATCGACGCTTGCCTCGTCGGTCACGTCGGCCTGGCAGTAGAGGCCGCCGATCGCCTCGGCCAAGGGCTTTCCGCGCTCGGCATTCATGTCGAAGATGGCCACCTGCGCGCCTTGCGCCGCCAGCCGCCGCGCGGTGGCCTCGCCGAGCCCCGAAGCCCCGCCGGTGACGATGGTTGGCACGTCTTTGATCTGCATTGGCCCACTCCTCAAGCGCCGGTTGTTCGGCCGCGGGTATGCGGCAGGTGTGGCCGGGAATCAATCGCCTGATCTGATGCACGCTGGGGACGACTGGGGGGCCGGTTCCTTGACACGGGCGCAATTCCCCCTATAGTCCGCGGCCGGCCACGGAACCCCGTTTTCGGGGCTTTCCGTCAATTTGCGCTGCCCCAGGCCATCCAAGGGATGACGAAGTCCGCGGGCGACACCCCGCGGCGCCGATGGGCGCGATTGAAAACAGAAGGTCAAGACCCATGTACGCAGTCATCAAGACCGGCGGAAAACAGTACCGCGTCAAGCCAGATGACGTGCTTGAGATCGAGCGCATTCCCGGCCAGCCGGGCGACATCGTCGAGTTCGCCCAGGTGCTGCTCATCGCCGGGGAGTCAGGCATAGAGGTCGGCAGTCCGCTCATTGCGCAAGCCATCGTGGCGGCCGAACTTGTCGAGCAGACCCGCGGCGACAAGATCATCGTGTTCAAGAAGAAGCGGCGCAAGCACTATCGCCGCACTCTCGGCCACCGCCAGGACCTGTCGCAGATCAGGATCACCGAGATCCTGACCGGCGGCGCCAAGCCGTCACCGAAGAAGGCCGCCGCCAAGAAGAAGGCGCCGCCCAAGAAGGCAGAGCAGCCCGCTCCGGCGGTGAGCGAGGCGGCGGCTGAGGCCAAACCGAAGCCGAAGGCCAAGACGCCGGCCAAGACGCCGGCCAAGAAGGCCCCCGCCAAGGCGAAGGCCCCCGCCAAGGCGAAGGCGCCGGCCAAGGCAAAGTCGGCCAAGTCGGAGGCCAAGCCCAAGGCGAAGGCGCCAGCCAAGACGTCAAGGAAGACCGGCAAGTCGACCAAGGCCGACAAGCAGGACTAAGGAAAGGACCAGCGTTATGGCTCATAAGAAAGCAGGCGGCTCATCCCGCAACGGCCGCGATTCGGCGGGCCGGCGGCTGGGCGTGAAGAAGTTCGGCGGCGAAGCGGTGATTGCCGGCAACATCATCGTGCGCCAGCGTGGCACCAAATGGTACCCGGGCGACAACGTCGGCATGGGCAAGGACCACACGTTGTTCGCCCTTTCGGAGGGCAGCGTGCAGTTCCGTCCGACCCGCGGCGGCCGCAAGGTCATTTCGGTCGTGCCGGCGAACGCGGCCAAATAACAGGCGACCCCCGTCGGCGCTATTGCGCGCCGAGGCAAGTTGACACCGGTTTTGGCGGGGAGATGGTGCACCATCTCCCCGTTTTCTGCGTTTGAGGCGCAAAGCAATGAAATTCCTTGACCAGGCCAAGGTCTATGTGCGCTCCGGCGCCGGCGGGGCCGGCGCGGTGAGCTTCCGGCGCGAGAAGTTCGTCGAGTTCGGCGGTCCCGACGGCGGCGACGGCGGCCGCGGCGGCCATGTCTATGCCGAAGCGGTCGACGGGCTGAACACGCTCATCGACTACCGCTACCGGCAGCACTTCAAGGCCGCCACCGGCGGGCACGGCATGGGCAAGAACCGCACCGGAGCGGCGGGCCGCGATGTCGTGCTCAAGGTGCCGGTCGGCACCCAGATCTTCGAAGACGACAAGCACATTCTGATCGCCGACCTGACTGAAGTCGGCCAGCGGGTGAGGCTCGCCCGCGGCGGCAATGGCGGCTTCGGCAATGCCCGCTTCAAGTCCTCCACCAACCAGGCACCGCGCCGCGCCAACCCCGGCGAGCCGGTCGAGGAACGCTGGATCTGGCTCCGGCTCAAGCTCGTCGCCGACGCCGGTCTCGTCGGTCTGCCCAATGCCGGCAAGTCGTCGCTGCTGGCGCGGCTGTCGGCTGCCCGTCCGAAGATCGCCGATTATCCGTTCACGACGCTCAACCCCCAGCTTGGCGTCGTGCGCATCGGCAATGACAGCTTCGTGCTGGCCGACATCCCCGGCCTGATCGAAGGGGCCCATGAGGGCAAAGGCATCGGCGACCGCTTTCTCGGCCATATCGAGCGCTGCGACGTGCTGCTGCATCTCGTCGATGCCACGCTGGATGATCCGGTCGAGGCCTATGGCGCGATCCGCCACGAACTCGAAGCCTACGGCGCCGGCCTGGAGGACAAGCCCGAAATCGTCGCCTTCAACAAGGCTGACGCCGTGGCAAAAGACGAGCTTGCCGACAAGGTGGCCCGCTTCGAAGAGCGCATCGGTCATGCGCCGCTGGTGATCTCGGCGGTCACTGGCCAAGGCGTGGACGTGGCCGCGGCGCAACTGCTGCGCGTGGTCCGCGAGCGGCGCCAGGCCCAGCGCGACACTGCACAAGCCGAACATGCGAGCTGGCGACCATGACATCGACACCCATGACGCTGGCGTCCAGCGAGCGGCTTGCCGCGGCCCGGCGGCTCACCGTCAAGATCGGCTCGGCGCTTTTGGTCGAGCCTGAAACCGGCACGCTCAAGGCCGAGTGGCTGCAATCACTGGTCCACGACCTCGCCCAGTTCCGGGACCGCGGCTGCGACATCCTCATCGTCACCTCCGGCGCCATCGCGCTGGGCCGGCGCGCGCTCAAGCTGGTACCGGGACCGCTCAAGCTCGAAGAGAGCCAGGCGGCGGCGGCGATCGGCCAGATCGCGCTCGCCCATGCCTGGCGCCAGAGCCTGGCCAGCCACGCTCTGGTGGCCGGACAGGTGCTGCTGACCCTCGCCGACACCGAAGAGCGCCGCCGCTATCTCAATGCCCGAGCCACGCTGTTCACGCTTCTGCGCCACAAGGCGGTGCCGGTGATCAATGAGAACGACACCGTGGCCACCAGCGAAATCCGCTATGGCGACAACGATCGGCTGGCGGCGCGCGTCTGCTCGATGGTGTCGGGCGATTGCCTGGTGCTTCTGTCCGACGTCGACGGCCTCTACACCGCTGCACCCGACGAGGCCGGCGCCACGCTGGTCCCGGAGGTGCGCGACCTCACGCGTGAGATCGAGGCGATGGCCGGCAAGGCAGTATCTGGCGTCGGTTCGGGCGGCATGGCGACCAAGATCGAGGCCGCCCGCATCGCCACCGCGGCCGGCGCCCATATGGTCATCGCCTCAGGCCGCCAGATGCACCCGTTGGGCCGCATCCTCGACGGCGCGCCCGCCACCTGGTTCGTCTCGCAAGCCAATCCGTTGGCGGCGCGCAAGCGCTGGATCGCCGGCTCACTGGTGCCGACCGGCAAGATCGTCATCGATGCCGGAGCCGAGATGGCGCTGGCGGCGGGAAAAAGCCTGCTGCCGGCCGGGGTGAAGCGGGTCGAAGGCCAGTTTGCGCGCGGCGACGCGATCAGTATCATATCGGAGCGCGGGCACGAGGTGGCGCGCGGGCTCATCGCCTATGACCGGGCCGACGCGGAACGCATCATCGGCCGCCGCTCGGCCGACATCGAAGCGATACTGGGCTTCCGCGGCCGCGACGAGATGGTACACCGCGACGACCTGGTGCGACTGGGGGGCTGAACCATGGGCCTGGCAAGTGAACGAGACGACATCGCAACCGAGGTTCTACGCCTTGGCCAGGCAGCCCGGCAGGCCCAGAGCCGGCTGGCCCTCGCCCCGACGGCGGCCAAGGATGCGGCGCTCGGCACCATGGCGGCACGGCTGAGGGCGGAAGGCGAGCGCATTCTCCAGGCAAATGCCGCAGACCTGAGCCTGGCCCGCTCGCAGGACCGGCCCACCGCCTTTCTCGACCGGCTGGCACTTACCCCCGATCGTCTCGAGGCGATGGCCGAGGGGCTCGAAATGATCGCCGGTCTGGCCGATCCGGTCGGCCAGGTGATGAGCGAATGGACCCGGCCCAACGGGCTCAGGATCGCCCGGGTCCGGGTGCCCATCGGGGTCATCGGCATCGTCTATGAGAGCCGGCCCAACGTGACTGCCGATGCCGGCGGCCTGACCATGAAGTCGGGCAACGCGGCGATCCTGCGCGGCGGCTCCGACAGCTTTCACAGCTCGGCCGCCATCGTCGGCTGCCTGCAGGACGGGCTTGAGGCGGCTGGGCTGCCGCGCGCCGCCATCCAGATGGTGCCCACCCCCGACCGCGCCGCCGTCGGCCTCATGCTCGACGGGCTTGGCGGCACCATCGACCTGATCGTGCCGCGTGGCGGCAAAAGCCTGGTGAAGCGGGTCCAGGAAGACGCCCGGGTTCCGGTCTTTGCCCACCTGGAAGGGGTATGCCACGTCTATGTCCACAGCGCCGCCGACCCGGACATGGCCCGCTCCGTCGTGGTCAACGCCAAGATGCGCCGCACCGGCATCTGCGGCGCGGCCGAAACGGTGCTCGTCGACCGGGCCGGCGCCGAACGGCACCTGGAACCGCTCATCGCGGCTCTGATCGAGGCGGGCTGCGAGGTGCGCGGCGATCCTGAAGCGCGCGCAGTAGATGCCCGCGTAAAACCGGCAAGCGACGCAGACTGGGCCACCGAGTATCTCGACGCCATCATTGCGGTGCGGGTTGTGGACGGGCTCGACGACGCCATGGCCCATATTGCCCGCTACGGCTCCCAGCACACCGACGCCATCGTCACCGGGGATGACGCAGCGGCCGAACGCTTCCTGCGAGAGGTCGACAGCGCCATCGTGCTGCACAATGCCTCCACCCAGTTCGCCGACGGCGGTGAGTTCGGCTTCGGGGCCGAGATCGGCATCGCCACCGGCAAGCTGCACGCCCGCGGGCCGGTGGGCCTGGAACAGCTCACCACCTTCAAGTATCAGGTGCGCGGCGGCGGCCAGATTCGCCCGTGACGCAGCCCCCGGCACTGCGGCGATGACCAACCCGATCCTGAATCCAGGACCGCTCGACGGCCAGCGCATCGGGCTGTTCGGCGGATCGTTCAACCCGCCCCATCGCGGCCATCTGGCGGTGAGCGTGAGCGCCCTGAGACGGCTGAAGCTCGACTGGATCTGGTGGCTGGTGTCGCCGCAAAACCCGCTCAAGGACCCAAGCGAGAACAGCGATTTCGCCGAGCGGTTTGCCGCCGCTGAAGCCCTGGTCACCCACCCACGCATCCTCGTCAGCGATCTTGAGCAGCGCCTCGGCACCCGGACGACAGCCGACATGCTGGACGCCATGGGGCCAATTCTGCGGCGCGGCAGGTTCGTGTGGATTATGGGCGCCGACAGCTTTGCCGGCCTCCACCAATGGAACGATTGGCGGCGGATTCCCGACCGCCTGCCGCTTGCCGTGCTGGATCGCCCGGGCTTTGCGCAATCCGCCCTCACCTCGCCTGCGGCTCGCAAGCTGGCGTGTTGGCGCATCAGCGAGGCCAGAGCAGCCACCCTGCCCTACCGGCCACCGCCGGCCTGGGTGTTCATGCGCCAACGCCATCGGCCGGAGAGTTCGACCGCTATCCGCCGATCCAGGCGAGCAGCGCCCGCTCCCGCTTAGGGCAGGTTTTGCGGGTCCCGGCCCTTGAATCCGGCGACAAAATGGCGATATTCTCATCAGTGTCAGCAAACGGATCGGGATTCGCAACCGAACGTGGCAACCAAGACAACCCAGAAGCTGGTCGACGCCGGGCCAAGGGCCCAGTGTTCTTTTGCATGGGGATTTCAACACTGCCAACACGGATGAAGCGGAGCGGTGCCCGCGAGCGCACCGCCGCGGCCGGAGCCTTTCATGATGACAGGCCCGCGGCTGCCTTGCTTGCGGCTGTCATATCGAGCCTGGCCGACGCCAAGGCCGAAGACATTGTCGCTGTCGACCTTGGCGGCAGATCGCCGCTTGCCGACCACATGGTGATTGCCTCTGGGCGTTCGAACCGCCATGTCAGTGCGGTGGCCGACAAGCTTTTGAAGCAGCTCAAGTCGCAAACGACGGGCCCTCTCAGGACCGAGGGCCTGGCGCAGGCCGACTGGGTGCTGATCGATGCCGGCGATGTGATCGTTCACATCTTCCGGCCAGAGGTCAGGAGCTTCTACAACCTCGAGAAGCTGTGGTCTTCCGAGGCGCCGGTCGAGCGGGTGGCGGTCTAGCCGCTTTCCGGCGGCATCATGCGCATCCACCTGGGGGCGGTCGGCCGTCTCAAGGCCGGGCCGGAGCGCAAGCTGGCCGAAGTTTATCTCGAACGCGCCAGCGCGCTCGGCCGCAGCGCCGGCATCGCTCCGGTGACCGTGTCCGAAATTGCCGAATCGCGAGCCGCAACGGCCGAGCTGCGCATGGCCGATGAGGCGGCCCGATTGCGGGCCGGGCTGCCTGCTGAGGCGGTTACGATTGCGCTTGATGCCGGCGGGCGCGATGTCACCAGCGAGGAATTTGCCGCGCTGATCGGCCGCTGGCGCGACGGCGGCACAGCGACACTGGCCTTGTTCATCGGCGGCCCCGACGGCCTTGCGGCTGAGCTCAAGGCCGAGGCCGGATTCAGTCTGGCCTTCGGCCGCATGACCTGGCCGCACCGGCTCGCCCGCATCATGCTGCTGGAACAGATTTACCGCTCGGTCACCATTTTGGTTAATCATCCTTATCATCGGATGTAACGATCGGAAGTCGCCCGGGCGGCGGGACCGGGTCGGTGGTTGTAGGGGTTGGGTAAATCAGTGGCCGACACAGTGCGATGGACTGCCGCGATGTGCGCCCTAGTGGTGCTCGTCACACTGTCCGTGCCAGGATTGGCCGGC
>CAYWVA010000059.1:0-12296 GCA_964461545.1 uncultured Rhizobiaceae bacterium
GGCTCTTGCGCACGAGCCCGGTATCAGCGAGCATCAGCGGCAAACAAAACCGAAATTTGGAGGAAACTCATGAACGTGCTTCGGCAGATCTTCGCCGGCCTGGCGATTGCGGTGCTCAGCATCAGCCTCGCCGCACCGGCTGCTGCGCAGACCAATGTCCGCTTCTCCCTCGACTGGAACTTCGAGGGGCCCGCGGCACCGTTCCTCATCGCGCTTGACAACGGCTATTTCGCGGAAGAAGGGCTCAACGTCACTATTGACACCGCGCCGGGATCGCTGGAGCCGATCAATCGGGTTGCTTCGGGCACCTACGACATGGGATTCGGCGACATCAACTCGCTGATCAAGTTCCGCGACGCCAACCCGGATGTCGATCTGCGCGCCGTCTACATGGTGTACAACAAGCCGGCCTTTTCCATCGTCGGTCGCAAGAGCCTCGGTGTCTCTGAACCCAAGGACCTGGAAAACAAGACCCTCGGCGCGCCGGCCCCCGATGGCGCCTATGCGCAATGGCCGATCTTCGTGGAAGCCAACGATATCGACGCCACGACGGTCACCATCGAGAATATCGGCTTTCCGATGCGCGAGCCGATGCTGGCCACCGGCGATGTCGACGCCATTACCGGGTTCTCGTTTTCCGCCTTCATCAATCTGAAGCGCGCCGGAGTGGCCGAAGACGACATCACCGTCATGCTCATGGCCGATCATGGCGTCGAACTCTACGGCAACGCGATCTTTGTCAGCCAGACTTTCGCCGAGGCTAACCCGGATGCGGTGCGCGGCTTTCTCGCCGCCTTCACCCGGGGCATGAAGGAAACGATTGCCGATCCGGCCGGCGGCGCCGCGGTGGTGGTTCGCCACAACCAGGTCGCTGACCTTGCTTCCGAAACCGAGCGGCTGGAGATCGCCCTGCGCGACAACATGGTGACCGACGAAGTGCGCGAACACGGCCTGGGCGCCATCGACGAGGATCGCCTGGCCACGGCGATCGAGCAGATCGCGCTGACCTACGAGTTCCAGAACGAAGCCCCTGAGCCGGGCGACATTTTCGACGCATCCTACCTGCCTCCGGAGGAGGAGCGACAGATCGACTGAGCGGCAGGCCAGGCTGCGAACCGGATGACCGGGTTCGTTGCCCTCGACAACGTGACCCACGCCTATGGCGGCGGGGACGTCCTGGCTGTGGATGGGCTGAGCCTGTCGGTGGGGCGCGGCGATTTCACCGCCGTGGTGGGGCCGTCAGGCTGCGGCAAGTCGACGTTGATGAAGCTCGCCACGGGGCTGCAGTTTCCCCAGACCGGCACCGTCGAGGTTGCCGGCCGGCGCGTCGACCGGCCCGTCAAGATCGCCGGCATGGCGTTCCAGGCACCCACATTGCTGCCATGGCGCTCCACTCGCGACAATGTCCTGTTGCCGCTGGAGATCGTCCAGCCGCACCGCAGCCGCATGCGTAAGCAGCGCCGGGCCTATCAGGAAAAGGCCGAGGCGCTGCTCGCTTCGGTCGGCCTTGCCGGCTATGGCGACCACTATCCGTGGGAACTTTCCGGCGGCATGCAGCAGCGCGCCTCCCTGTGCCGGGCGCTCATCCATGAGCCCGAACTGCTGATGCTGGACGAGCCGTTTGCCGCGCTTGACGCCTTCACCCGCGAGGAACTGTGGTGCGTCATCCGCGACCTGCATGCGGCGAGCGGCGTGACCATCATCCTCGTCACCCATGACCTGCGCGAGGCGGTGTTTTTGGCCGACAGCGTGTTCGTCATGTCCGCCCGACCGGGACGCATCATAGTCGAGCGCAAGGTGGACTTCCCGCGCCCGCGCGAGCTCAATATCACCTTCACGTCGGCTTTCCAGGACATCGTCCAGGAGCTGCGCGACCATATCGTCAAGGCACGGTCATGACGAGCGAACAGCAATTCGTCCGCCTGGCGCCGTGGATGTTCGGGATCGGCTTCTTCGTGGCGTGGGAGGCCGCGGTGTGGCTGTTCGCCATCCCGCAGTTCTTCCTGCCTCCGCCGAGCGTCATCGCCCAGGCCTTTGTCCGCTTCTGGCCGGCGATCTGGACCGATTCGCTGCACACCCTCTACACCACCATGTTCGGCTTTGGGCTTGCGGTCGGCTTCGGTCTGGCGCTCGGCCTGTTCATCGGCTGGTCGCGCACCATCTATGCCGGTCTTTATCCGATCCTCATCGGCTTCAACGCGATCCCCAAGGTCGCCGTGGTGCCGATCCTCGTGTTGTGGTTCGGCATCGGCACCGTTCCGGCCGTCCTGACGGCGTTCCTGATCTCGTTCTTTCCCATCGTGGTCAATGTCGCGACCGGCCTTGCCACCATCGAGCCCGAACTGGAGGATGTGCTCAAAGGGCTCGGCGCTTCCAAGCTCGACATCATGCGCAAGGTGGGAATCCCGCGCTCGCTGCCGTATTTCTTCGGCTCGCTGAAGATCGCCATCACCCTGGCCTTCGTCGGCTCGGTGATTTCCGAGACCATCGCGTCCAACGTCGGCATCGGTTCGCTGATGCTGCGCGCCCAGGCGCAGTTCCAGGTGCCGCTGGTGTTTGCCGGCCTCATTGTGCTGGCCGTTCAGGGCATCGCCATGTATGCGGTGATGGCCGCCCTGGAGAAGCGCATGACCGGCTGGGCCCACCGCTCCGGCTTCGCCGCGGCCTGATGGCGTGTCAAACATTCGCCAGAGGCCGCGGGGCAAACTTGGGACCGTTGAGGAGGAGGTTGCCGGATGAGACAAGGAGATCTCAAGCTCAGACCGGCCGTTCCCGAAGATGCGCCGGCGATCGCTCTGCTGGTCAACATGGCTTCGCATGGCGTTGCGCTGTATTTCTGGGAGATGATGGCCGCTCCGGGGCAGGATCCCTGGGAGGTTGGAAGGGCACAGGTGCTCAGCGATGACCGGCCCTTCAGCTATCGCAATGCCATCGTCATGGCGGCAGACGACGACGTGATCGCCGCCATGGTCGGGTTTGCGATCGAAGCAGCGGAATCCCAGCAACCGCAGGATCACGAGGACTTTCCGCCGATTGTCCGGCCGCTGCTCGAACTGGAGGCTGAGGCGGTGGACGCCTGGTTTGTCCAATTTCTCGCTGTCATGCCTGCACATCGCGGCCACGGCATGGGCGAGCGGCTGCTGGCGGTGGCTGACGAAAACGCGAGGCGGCACGCCTTGGGCGGCTGCGCCCTGGTTGTCTCCGACGCTAACGATGGCGCGCGACGCCTGTATCGCCGCTGCGGCTACCGCGAGATCGCGCGGCGTAAAATGGTCAAGCAGGACTGGCAGGGCGAAGGCCGCGAGTGGCTGCTGATGCGCAAGCCGGTGAACTGAGCCGGGCTTCAGGCGTATTTCAGCGTGATGCCGCCGTCGACCACAAGTTCGATGCCGGTCACATACTTCGCCTCGTCGCTGGCCAGAAACAGGGCCGCATGGGCGACGTCCCAGGCATCTCCCATATGGCCCATCGGCACCTGGGCATCGCGGATGCGCCACATCTCCTCGACATCGCCGCCGGAATAGGACCTGGCAAGCCCGGCGGACCTCTCCACCATCGGTGTCTTCATTAGGCCGGGCAGCACCGCATTCACCCGGATGCCGCGGGCCGCGTACTCCACCGCGGTGGTGCGTGTGAGATGGCTTAAGCCGGCCTTGGAGGCGTAGTAGGTCGCGTAGGGCACGCCGGTCCAACGGATGGCGGCGATCGACGAAATGTTGACGATCGAGCCGCCGCCGTGGCGCTCCATTACCGGAATGGCCTCCTTCATGGCGAGAAACGCACCCTTGAGATTGACCGCAAAGATCCGGTCCCAGTCGGCCTCTAACATCTCCACCACGCCGCCGACCTCGGCGATGCCGACATTGTTGTCGAGCACGTCAAGCCGGCCGAAGCACTCAACGGTTGCCGCCACGGTGCGGATAACGTCGGCGTGACGGGCCACGTCGCAAGCCAGGGCCTGCGCGATGCCGCCTTCCGTGGCAATGATCTCGGCGGTCTGGCGGGCTGCCGCCTCGTCGATGTCGGCGCACATGACGCGCGCCCCTTCGCGGGCAAACAGCACCGCCGTCGCCTTGCCGTTGCCCCATCCGGGGCCGATCGAGCCGGCGCCCATGACCAGTGCCACCTTGCCGCCGAGTCGGTGTCCCATCTCAGCCGGGCGAGGCTATTTCGGACCCGTTAGCCGACCAGCCGTTTATTCACCGACGCCGTCGCCCAGGATGAAGGTCACCATCATGTTGACGCGGTAGCTGGCGACCTTCCCGTCCTTAATGTTCACCTGCTGCTCCTTGATCCAGGCGCCCTGGACGTTCTTCAACGTCTTGGTGGCTCTGCCGATGCCCTGCTGGATCGCATCCTCAAAGCTCGTCGTGGAGGTGGCCGAGAGTTCGATGACTTTGGCGACTGACATGGGTTCGTCTCCTCGTTGCTGGGCAATGGATTAAACTGGACGGCAAAATGATAAGCCCATGACACGGCGATATCCAGCCCGCCCGTCCTGAACCGGCAGGCGGTGGCCACGTCGAACTGGAGGCAAACCCGGGCTTGCGCATTCGACTTCGGTTCTTGCGCACCTCCCATGCACAATCGAGGGCGATTATCGGGCTTGCAAATGATGGCGCGAGCCGCCATCGACAGCAGCCGACTTGCATCACCAGAGGCGGTCCCCATTGCTTGCGCCGTACTTCCGATTCCTGGCGGCCCACCGCGGCGCGCTTGCCTTCGGGTTTCTGCTCACCTTCTTTTCCTCCGTCGGCCAGACCTTCTTCATTGCGCTGTTCAACAGGCAGATCAGGGAAGTCTATGGGCTGACGGCGGGCGAGTTCGGCACCCTCTATGCGGCGGCGACACTGATCAGCGCCGTGCTGATGGTCCGGGCCGGCAGGCAAATCGACCATTGGCCGCTGGCCTGGTTCGCAGGCTCAGTGGTGGTGGGTCTCACGATCGCAGCCACGCTGATGGCGGTGCTGCCGCCCGGACACATCTGGGTCCTGTTCATCGCCATCGTCCTGCTAAGGCTGTGCGGCCAGGGGCTCATGTATCACACCGCGGTCACCACCGCGGCTCGGACCTTTCACGCTCATCGCGGCCAGGCCATCTCGACGGTATCGCTGGGCTTTTCGGTCGGCGAAGCGACGCTGCCGATGACCGTCGTGGCCGTGGTGTCGGCTGTGGGTTGGCGCCCTACCTGGGCGGCGACGGCGGCGATACTGCTCTTGTTCGTCCTGCCGCTGGCGGTGTGGCTGGCGCACCATTGCTATCCGCCTCTGCCCAGCGGCGGGACGGACGGGCATGCCCCGGCGCCGATCGATGACCGCTCGCGTGCTCAGGTGCTGCGCGACCCGGCATTCTATCTGCTGCTGCCGGCGATGCTGGCGCCAGCCTTCGTCAATACGGGCATTTTCTTCCATCAGGTCCCGATCTCGGAAGCCAAGAACTGGACCTTGATGGTGTTTGCTTCCGCCTTTACGACCTACGCCCTATCGACATTGGTCATGATGCTGGTCGGCGGCAGGCTCGTCGATCGATTCAGCGCCGCCACCATGCTGAGATTTGCGCTCGTGCCGTTGTTGCTGGGCCTGTTCCTGCTCGCCTCCAGCGATGCGCCCTGGGCCGCCCATGGCTACATGATGCTGGCCGGTACCACCGCCGGGCTTTACTACAGCGCCTCCACCGCCGTTTGGGCAGAACTCTACGGGATCACCCATCTCGGCGCCATCCGCGCCATGACCACCGGTTTCATGATGATTTCCAGCGCCCTGGCGCCATCGCTCATGGGATGGATGATCGACCTTGGCTTTGCCATTTCGACCATCATGGTTGCCACGGCGGCCTATGTGCTGGTGGCCATCGTGCTGATCCAGCCGGCGCTGGCCATGCACCGCGCGAACATCAGGTCGGCATCGCGGGCCTCGGGCGAGCCATGAGCATCACCTTGGTGGCGAAGAAATCGTTTGCCCGGGCGGGTGGCGTTAGCAGGCCGATGCTCTACAATTGCCCCGGCGGTCATCCCATGCCCGTACGCGCCAGCCCCTACCTCAAGAAAGCTCAATGCGCATCACTGGCTTGAAGACGTTCATCGTCGGCAACCCGCCGCCCACCACCGGCGGACGCTACTTCATCTTTCTCAAGCTCCTCAGCAATGACGGCCTCGAAGGGCTGGGAGAGGTCTACAACGCAACGTTCTCGCCAACCGTGGTCGTCAAGATGATCGAGGACGTGTTCGCGGCCCATGTGGCGGGCATGGATCCGTTCCGCATCGAGACGCTATGGCGCAACGTCTATGGCAGGGGCTATTCGCTGCGTCCCGACATTACCCTGATGGGAGTGCTGTCAGGGATCGAGATGGCCCTGTGGGACATCAACGGAAAGGCTCTGGGCAAGCCTGTCTGCGAACTCCTCGGCGGCAAGGTGCACGAACGCTTGCGCACCTACACCTACATCTATCCGCGCCCCGGGGAGGACGACGCCAATGCCAGGTCGGCGCCCGTCTATGAAGATCCCGATGCCGCAGCCGCCCGGGCGGCCGACTACCTGAAACAAGGCTTCACGGCACTCAAGTTCGATCCCGCCGGCCCCTATTCGACCTTCGACCCGCGCCAGCCGAGCCTGGCGGCGCTGACGCGCTCGGAACTGTTCTGCAAACGCCTGCGCGAGGCGGTGGGCGACAAGGCCGATCTGTTGTTCGGCACCCACGGCCAGTTCACCGCCTCGGGCGCCATCAGACTGGCCCGCAAGCTCGAACCCTATGACCCACTGTGGTTCGAAGAACCGGTTCCTCCCGAAATGCCAGAAGAAATGGCAAAGGTGGCGCGGCAATGCACGATACCGATTGCCGCCGGCGAACGACTGACCACGAAGTATGAGTTCGCCCGGCTGCTCCAGACCGGCGCCGCCTCGATCCTGCAGATGGCGCTCGGCCGTGTCGGCGGCATTCTCGAGGCCAAGAAGATCGCAGGCATGGCCGAAACCCATTATGCCCAGATTGCCCCGCATCTTTATTGCGGCCCCGTCGAGGGGGCGGCCAACATCCAGCTGTCGGCGTGCAGTCCGAACTTCCTGATTCTGGAGAGTATCGAGACCTGGAGCGGCTTTCACGCCGAGATCCTGAAAAACCCGATGCGCTGGGAAGACGGCTATGTGATTGTGCCGAGCGAACCGGGGCTGGGCGTCGAGCTTGACGAGGACGTGGCCCGCGCCCATCCCTATACCGGCTCTGACCTTCACCTCGTTCCTAGCCCGGCACCGGTCGATCAATAGGCCAAGACATGATCCGCTACGGCTTCATCGGCCTCGGCCATCTTGGCGGGCACCTGGCATCGAGCCTTCTCAGGGCAGGATTTCCGGTTACCGTGCATGACCGGCAAACTGGCCTCGCCGATCGCCTCGTGGCGCTTGGGGGCGTGTGGGCCGACTCCGCCAGGCTGACGGCTGAGCGCAGCGATGCTGTCATCACCTGCCTGCCCTCGCCGGCTGCATCGCAGGCGGTGCTGGCCGGCCCCGACGGCATGCTGGCGGGGTTGCCCCGTGGCGGCACGTGGATCGAAACCAGCACGCTCGGGCGCGACGAGATCCTCAGGCTGGCCGCCATCGCGGCCGAACGCCGCGTGGAAACCCTTGAGGCGCCGGTCACCGGCGGAGTCCACCGTGCCGCCCATGGTGACATCACGGTTCTGGTAGGGGGCCCGGTGGCGCTGTTCGAAGCCCATCGGCCGGCATTCCAGGCCATGGGAGGGGAGATCTTCCACATCGGGCCGCTCGGCTCGGCCGCGGTCATCAAGGTCATTACCAACATGCTTGCCTTTATCCACCTGGTGGCGACGGGAGAGGCTCTCATGCTGGCCAAGCGTGGAGGCCTCGACCTCGAGAAGGCTTGGCACGCCGTTCGGGCGAGTTCGGGCAACAGCTTTGTCCACGAGACCGAAGGACAACTGATCCTCAACGGCAGCTATGACATCGGCTTTACCATGGACTTGGCGGTGAAGGATCTCGGCTTTGCCATGGAGCTAGGCCGGGAGTTCAAGTCGCCGCTCGATCTGGCCGGCATGACGGCACAGACCTTCATTCGCGCCCGCGAGGCCTATGGCGGCGACGCCTGGTCCACCGAGGTGGTCAGGCTTCTGGAAGACGCCCTCAAGACCGAGTTGCGCGCTCCGGGCTTCCCGGCGTCTCTTTCCGACTAGGAACGGGCCGCACGACTGCGGCCTAGCCGGGGCATCTGTGTGACCCTATGTAACATGGATCAATCGCAGTCCAGGAGAAGCGCAGATGCTCAGGAAAACCGAATTCCATATCGACGGCAAGCTGGTGCCACCGGTCTCGCCCCGCGACTACGAGGTGATCAATCCGGCCGACGAAACCGCCTTTGCCGTCATCTCGCTGGGGTCGGCCGGCGACGTTGACAAGGCGGTCGCCGCTGCCCGCCGCGCCTTCGAAACCTGGGGCCGCACCACCAAGGAGGAGCGCCTCGGCTTGCTCAGAAAGCTGCGCGAGGTCTACGAGCGGCGCAGTGATGAGATGGCCAAGACCATCTCGATGGAGATGGGGGCACCCATCAGCTTGGCAAAGGCCGCCCAGGCCGCCGCCGGTCTCGGCCACATCGAGGCGTTCATTCGGGTGTTGGAGGACTTCCAGTTCGAACACCCGCTTTCGCCCAACGGGTCGGGCGAGCGCATTTTGCATGAGCCGATCGGCGTGTGCGGCCTGATCACGCCGTGGAACTGGCCGATGAACCAAGTGACGCTCAAGGTGGTGCCGGCGGTGGCTGCCGGATGCACGGTCATCCTCAAGCCCTCCGAGATCGCGCCCCTGTCGGCCATGCTGTTTGCCGAGATGATGGATGAGGCGGGCTTCCCGCCCGGCGTGTTCAATCTCGTCAATGGCGACGGGGCCGGAGTCGGTGAAGCGATGTCGCGTCACCCGGGCATCGATATGATGTCATTCACCGGCTCGACACGCGCCGGCATCGCGGTGACCAAGGCCGCCGCGGACACGGTCAAGCGCGTGATGCTCGAGCTTGGCGGCAAGTCGCCGAACATCGTGTTCGCCGATGTCGATCTGCAGAAAGCGGTGAAGCGCGGCGCCATGCACTGCTTCAACAACACCGGCCAGTCGTGTAATGCCCCCACCCGCATGCTGGTCGAGCGCTCGGCCTATGAGAGCGCCGTGGAGATCGCCGCCGAGGCCGCCGGCAGCTGCAAGGTCGGCGACCCGGCTGAAGAGGGCAGACACATCGGGCCGCTGGTCTCGCAGGCCCAGTTCGACAAGGTCCAGGGGCTGATCGAGAAGGGCATTGCCGAAGGTGCCCGTCTGGCGGCCGGCGGCCCCGGACGGCCGGAGGGATTCAACCGCGGCTATTACGTGCGCCCGACGGTGTTTGCCGACGTCGACACGTCGATGACCATTGCGCGCGAGGAAATCTTCGGCCCGGTGCTGGCGCTGATCCCGTTCGAGAGCGAACAAGAGGCCGTCGATATCGCCAACGATACCCCCTATGGCTTGGCCGCCTATGTGCAGTCGGCCGAGCAGGACCGCGCGCGGCGGGTCGCCGCTCGCCTGCGGGCCGGAAACGTTCACATCAATGGCACAAGCCTGTCCGACCTCAGTCCCTTCGGCGGCTACAAGCAGTCCGGCAACGGTCGCGAAGGGGGCAAGTGGGGCCTCATGGAGTTCCTCGAGGTCAAGGCTGTGAGTGGCTGGTAGATCCACCGGTTCCCTCCAGTTGAGGCGGGGCTGTTCGGGCCCCGCCGTCTCTGCTAGGAGGCGAGGGGGAATCCTTCGAGGAGAAAGTTTCATGAGTGTATCCCAGTCGGAAGAAAAGCGGCTGCTGACGGCGGATGAGTTCCAGACCGTCAGCCGCACCCATTTTCCGCAGATCCGCGAACTCACCAGACAGGACCTGGCGGAGCTTGTCCGCCGCCTGCGTGACCACCGCGACAAGGCGCGCGACATCGCCCGCCAGCAGCGCCGGGAGATGCGCGGAAAGTCCGAGCCGCGCGGCGCGCGGCCCGCCGCCGACAACACCGGCACGGCGATGAAGAGCCAGATCTTCGCCAGCGCCGTGAAACGGGTCAATCGTGAGATTGCCCGCCTGGAACAGGCCGGCCGGCGCTCGGTCCAGGGCGAAAAGTCGCGCCTCGCCCTCCAACTCAAGCAGGAAAACACCAAGCGGGATCACCCCAAGCCGGGGCGGACGGCGTCGTCCGGCATGCGTTCCAAGCCGAGCCAGGAACGGACAGTGGAGAGCGACCCGCGCGAGATCGGCCGGGTGTCGCAGTTCGTCAAGAAGTCCCAGGCCCGCCGCGACCGCAAGTCATAGCTCGTCCGCGGGCCTATTCGGGGGGCCGATCCGTTCCAGGTCATGGACGACTGAGCGGCTTGACTCGTCCAGGGGTGCCGCACCGTTGCCATGGCGGCTGACGCGCTGATGGCGTATAGAGCGGGCTCGTCGCACGGACCCCATTGCCATGGCCAAGACTCCGCTTTCCGTCATCACCGCCGCGGCCGACTTCGCAAGCCGCGACGAGCCACTGGCGCTGTTTGCCGAATGGCTGGCCGATGCCGAGGCGGCCGAACCCAACGACCCCAATGCCATGAGCCTGGCCACTGTCGACAGCGATGGCATGCCCAACGTGCGCATGGTCCTGCTCAAGGGTTTCGATGCCCGCGGATTCGTGTTCTACACCAACTTCGAAAGCGCCAAGGGGCTTGAGCTTCGCGCCCAACCCAAGGCCGCCTTGTGCTTTCACTGGAAGTCGCTGCGCCGTCAGGTGCGGCTGCGCGGCAATGTCGAGACGGTGAGCGAGGAGGAGGCGGACGCCTATTTCGCCAGCCGGCCCCGCGACAGCCGCATCGGGGCGTGGGCCTCAAAGCAGTCACGGCCCCTGGAAAGCCGCTTTGCGCTGGAAAAGGCGGTGGCCAAGTACGCCACCCGCTATGCCGTGGGCGCGGTGCCGCGGCCCCCCTGCTGGTCGGGGTTCCGGGTCAAGCCGCACTCCATGGAGTTCTGGCACGACCGGCCGTTCCGCCTACACGAGCGCGTGCTGTTCTCAAGGGCCCAGCCTGAGGCACCGTGGAGCAAGACCCGGCTTTATCCCTGATGCTTTATTGCTGACCGGCCTTGCCCTACACTCCGCGCCCTGATCAGCGGGAACATCCAGACATGACCCAGACGCCCGAGAGCGAACGCAAGACCTTGGTGCTGACCGGCGCCTCGCGCGGTATCGGCCATGCCACGGTGAAGCGGTTCTCCTCGGCCGGGTGGCGGGTCATCACCTGCTCACGCCACGCCTTTCCGGAGAACTGCCCATGGGAGGCAGGGCCGGAAGACCACATTCAGGTCGACCTCGCCGATACCGCCGATACCGAGCGCGCCATCGGCGAAATGCGCCAGCGGCTCAAGAGCCAGGGGAGCCGCCTGTGGGCGTTGGTAAACAATGCTGCCATTTCGCCCAAGCTGCCGGGGGGCGAGCGCATGAACTCCATCGATACCGTCATCGAGGACTGGATGACGGTTTTCCGGGTCAATTTCTTCGGACCCATCATGCTGGCGCGCGGGCTCCTCGACGAACTCGCCCGCTCCAAGGGCTCGGTGGTCAACGTCACGTCCATCGCAGGCTCGCGAGTCCACCCGTTCGCTGGCGCGGCTTACGCCACGTCGAAGGCCGCGCTTGCGGCGCTCACCCGCGAGATGGCCGGCGATTTCGGTCCCTTGGGGGTGCGCGTCAACGCCATCTCGCCGGGCGAGATCGAAACCTCGATCCTGTCGCCGGGCACCGACGCGATCATCCCCAATATTCCGCTGCGCCGCCTGGGCCAGCCGGAAGAGGTGGCTAAAGCGATCTATTTCCTGTGCACCGACGCCTCAAGCTATGTGAACGGTGCGGAACTTCACATCAACGGCGGCCAGCATGTCTGAGCGCGCGTCACCACCCGCCGCCGCCGCCACCACCGCCGCCACCCCCGGACGAGCCGCCGCCGCCCGAGCCCGACGAGGATGGCATGGCGGCCGCCACGCTGCTTGAGATCGACGACACCATGGCGGACGTGGCGCGCTCCAGGCTGCGGCTCGACCAATTGCCGTGGTACCACGACGGACGGTAGACCGTGCCCGGATCGCGGCCCGGCATGACGCGGGCCATATGGGCCTGGAAGGCGTCGGACCACGGTTTTTCAACCCCGAGCGCGACGGCATAGGGCAGGTAGGCCTCGAACAGGTCGGCCGACATTTCGGGGGCCTTGGGCATGTTCATCCATTCGGCTTCCGCCACCGACAGGTACAGCCGGAAGCCCTCGAT
>CAYWVA010000060.1:0-12284 GCA_964461545.1 uncultured Rhizobiaceae bacterium
ATCCAGGCCGCCTGGCTGGCCGCAAACTCAAGCGCTGCGCCATAGCTCGTGTTCCAGGGAACGGTGAGCACGATGCCGGCCGTCTTGGGGTCGAGGCGCAGAATGATGCGCCGGGCGTTGCGGTTGCGCTTCAACGTGACGGGCATCGTCTGTCCGTCGATCATCAGACTGCTGCGCCGCGGCCCTGGCTCGCAAGAGTCGAGTGTCTTGAGCATGTCCCGCTATCCCCGGCGAATCGCTGCGCAGTGGAGATTGCCAGAGACCGGCCGCGGCGGCGAGCCCCAAGCTCAGGATCGTGATGGTTTGGCCAGGAGGTCGCGTATCTCTTCGAGCAGCAGTTCGGCGCGCGGCGGCGTGACCGGCGCATCGGGCGCTTCCGGCGCCACGTCCTGCTTGCGGCGCAGCGTGTTGAAGCCTTTGACCACCAGGAACAGCGCAAAGGCGATGATGACGAACTTGGTCACGGCGTTGATGAACAGCCCGATATTCCACGTGACCGCCCCGGCCTCCCTGGCCTGCTCGATGGTGTTGAAGTCGCCGGCGCCGCTGAGCACGACGAACAGCTGGGAAAAATCCATGCCGCCCAGAACAAGGCCGAGCGGCGGCATGATGATGTCGTCGACCAGCGACGACACGATGGCCCCGAAGGCCACCCCGATGACGATACCGACGGCCATGTCGAGGACATTGCCTCGAAGCGCGAACTGCTTGAACTCGTTGAGCATGTGATCCCCTTTCGGTGTTTGCGCCTAGCGGTGGGCTGGCAAAAGGCGCTAGGCTGGCGAGGAGTATATACCAGCGCCTTGGAATGGGGATCGTCGCGATGCTGACGGCCTGGACGGTGATCTTGGTCGCGCTGGCCTATGTCGGGGTGCTGTTTGCCATCGCCAGCTATGGCGACCGCGCCGCGCGGCGCACCCGCCGCGGCACTCCGAGGCCGCTGACCTACGCCCTGTCGTTGGCCGTCTATTGCACGTCGTGGGCCTATTTCGGCAGCGTCGGCCTGGCTGCCAGTTCGGGCTACGACTTCCTGCCGATCTATATTGGGCCTGTGCTGATGCTGACCGTCGGCTGGCCGGTGCTGCGGGCCATCGTCGACATCTCCAAGCGCCAGAATATCACCTCGATCGCCGACTTCATTTCGGCCCGCTACGGCAAGAACCAGCCTCTCGGCGCACTCGTCGCCATCATCGCCGTGATCGGCGTTGTCCCCTACATTTCGCTGCAGCTCAAGGCAGTATCGTTTTCGCTCACCACCTTGCTGCCGCCAGACGGCGAGGGCCTGCGGCTGGGCCAGCCAGAGCCGGGAAGCGATCTTGCCCTCATCGTCGCCATCGCCATGGCAGGCTTTGCCGCGCTGTTTGGAACCCGCCACGTCGACGCCACCGAGCATCAGCGCGGGCTCATCCTCGCCATCGCGGTGGAATCGATCGTCAAGCTCGCGGCCTTCCTGGCTGTCGGTATCTTTGCCACCTTCTGGCTGATGGGCGGCATCGGCCCGCTGCTCGACCGGGTAGCGGCCGCGCCGGCGGTGTCGAAAGTGTTCGGCGGCGGACTGGAGGGCGGCCGCTGGGTAACCATGACCCTGCTCGCCATGTGTGCGATCCTGCTGCTGCCACGCCAATTCCATGTCGCCGTGGTCGAGAACACCAACATCAGCGACCTCAGGCGCGCCGCCTGGCTGTTCCCCCTCTACCTGGTGGCGATCAACCTGTTCGTGGTACCGATCGCCATGGCCGGGCTGTTGACCTTCGGCAGCCGCGACATCGACGCCGATACGTTCGTGCTCGCCCTGCCGGCAGCCAGCGACAACCGAGCGCTCACCCTTGTCGCCTTCATCGGCGGGCTGTCGGCAGCGACCGCCATGGTCATCGTGGAGAGCGTCGCGCTGTCAATCATGGTGTGCAACAACCTGGTTCTGCCGCTGCTGGTGCGGTACTTCGGCGGCCGCGAGCACCGGTTCGGCGACATCGGCCGCCACGTGCTGCTGATCCGCCGGGTGGCTATCGCCGTGGTCCTCATCCTCGCCTACAGCTACTACCGGATGATCGGCGCCTCTGCGGCGCTGACTCAGTCGGGGCTGTTGTCGTTCGCCGCCGTCGTCCAGTTTGCGCCGGCGTTCTTCGGCGGCCTGCTGTGGCGCAAGGGCACGGCGGCCGGCGCCATGGCGGGGCTGCTGGCGGGTTTTGGCGTGTGGGCCTACACGCTGCTCATGCCGTCGTTCATCGATGCCGGCTGGCTGTCGCGTGGGCTGCTCGATCACGGCCTGTTCGGCCTGGCAGCCTTGCGCCCGCGTATGCTGTTCCACATCGACTTTGATCCGCTGACCCATGGGGTTCTGTGGAGCCTGCTGTTCAACATCGTCGCTTATGTCGCGGTTTCGTTCCTGCGCGAACCCTCGCCCATCGAGCGGCTGCAGGCGAGTGCCTTCGTCTCACCCGACATTCCGGCAGCCTCGCCAGCCTTCCGGCTGTGGCGGACAGCCGTTTCGGTCAGCGAACTGGAAGAGACGGTGGCCCGCTATCTCGGCAAGGAGCGCACCAGGCGCGCCTTCGACGACTTCGCAAAATATCGCGTTGCCCCGGTCGAGGCGGCGGCGGAAGCCGATATTCGCGCCTTGCGCTTTGCCGAGCATCTGCTGGCCAGCGCCATCGGCGCGGCCTCATCACGCCTGGTGCTGGGGCTGCTGCTGGAGCGGCGGGCCGGCCACCGGCGCGGGGCCATCAGTCTTCTTGACGATGCCTCCGACGCTATCCAGCACAGTCGCGATCTCCTGCAGTCGGCTATCGATCATGTGCGCCAGGGCATCGCGGTGTTCGACAAGAACCTGAACCTCATCTGCTGGAACCAGCAGTTCCGGCACCTCCTCCAGCTGCCGCCCGAACTCGGCCGCATCGGTGTGGCGCTCGACGAGATCCTGTGCGCCGTCGCGGTCAGGACAGGCGTTGATGAGGCCGAAGCCGAACGGGTCATGAAGGACCGAATCCACACGCTGGGCAAGGGGCTCGAGCCGTACCAGGAGCGGCTTGCCAACGGCTCGGTGCTCGAAGTGCGAGCGAGCCGGATGCCCGACGGCGGAATCGTGGTCACGTTCGCCGACATGACCGACCGGGTGAGAGCGGCCGAGGAGCTCAGACAGGTCAACGAATCTCTGGAGCGCCGGGTCGTGGAGCGCACCGGCGAGCTCGTCAAGCTCAACAGCGAGCTCGCCCGGGCCAAGGCCGATGCGGAAGCCGCCAATCTCGGCAAGACCCGGTTCATTGCTGCGGCCAGCCACGACATCCTGCAGCCGCTCAACGCCGCGCGCCTGTTCACCTCAAGCCTGGTGGAACGCCAGAGCCGCACCGGAAACGACCAGCTGGTGCACAATCTCGATGCTTCGCTGGAGGCGGTGGAAGAGATCCTGTCGGCGCTGCTCGACATCTCTCGCCTCGACGCCGGCGCCACCAAGCCCCAGGTCAGCTCGTTTCAGATCGGCGAGCTGTTGCAGGCCCTCGCCGTTGAGATGGCACCAGCCGCCAACGACCGAGGGGTCAAGCTCGCCGTTCTGCCTTCGAGCCTGATGGTGCGCTCCGACCGCAAGCTGCTGCGGCGCATCGTTCAGAACCTCATGTCGAATGCGGTGAAATACGCTCCGGGACAGCGCGTGGTGGTGGGCTGCCGACGCCGCAACGACGCGGTGCGTATCGAGGTTCATGACACTGGCCCCGGCATTCCCGAAGACAAGTTGCGGGCCATTTTTCTCGAGTTCGAGCGCCTGAGACCGGGGGATGGCTCGGTCCCGGGGCTGGGCCTGGGACTGTCCATCGTCGAGCGGATCGCCCGCATGCTCGATCACCAGCTGGAGGTCCGTTCCACGCTGAGCCGCGGCTCGATGTTTGCCCTCACCGTCCCCCAGTCGAGATCGATGTGCCACCCCGCCGCCGTCGAGGCCCAGTCGCGCCAGCCGGTGGCCAGGCCGGGCGAGCTTGCCGGCACGACAGTGCTCGTCGTCGACAACGAGGAGGCCATTCTGCGGGGCATGGATGCCCTGCTCGGGCACTGGCAGATGCCGGTGATCACTGCCACGAATGGGGCGCAAGCCATTGCGGCTGCGGCTTGCAGTCCCTCGCCGGTCGGCATCGTCGTCGCCGACTACCATCTGGAACGCGAAGATGGGCTCAAGGTGATCGAAAAGCTGCGCGCCGAGGCCGGCCGCATGATCCCGGCCATCCTGATCACCGCCGATCGGTCTCGCGCCGTGCAGGACCGCGCCGCCAAGCTGGGCGTCGTACACATGCGCAAACCCATCCGTTCGGCCGCCTTGCGCGCCGCGCTGTCGCACCTTCTGACGCGGGCCGAAGCGGCGGAGTAGCCGCGCCCCGAGCCGGTCTCATTCGCTACAGACGCTCCTTCGGCTGCTGAGGTCTCCACGCACGCATTTGCCGGCCAGCGTCTTGTACTGGGCCTCGGTGAAGGCAATCGGGTTGCTGCCGGCGGTGGGATCTTTTACCGCCATGGCCGCCACCTCGTCGAGGCGCTTCTCGTCGATGCCGATCTCCTGGAGTGCGTGCGGGATGGCAATGTCCTTGCGCAGACGCACCACCCATTCGGTAAACCCGTCGAACCCACCGTCGATGCCGAGATAGCGCGCGGCGCGCTCGATATCCTTCTCGATCTTGGGCCGGTTGGCCTCGATCACATAGGGCATGATGATGCCGTTCAAGAGCCCGTGGTGGGCGTCGTAGAGGCCGCCGAAGGGGTGCGATAACGCATGGATGGCGCCGAGCCCGCGCTGAAATGCGGTGGCACCCATGGACGAGGCCATGAGCATGTTGCCGCGCGCCTCGAGGTCATCAGGACTGTGGACAGCAACCGACAAATTCTCCTTCACCAGACGAAGCCCCTCGATCGCCACCCCCTGGGCGAGCGGATGATAGGCAGGCGCGCAATAGGCCTCGAGGCAATGGGCAAAAGCGTCCATGCCGGTTGCGGCGGAGAGCTTGGCCGGCAGGCCCACGGTCAGTTCGGGGTCGAGGACGGCAAACCTCGGCATCATCATGGGGTGGAAAATGATCTTCTTCTCGTGGGTCTCGGGATGGGTGACGACACCGGCGCGGCCGACCTCCGATCCGGTGCCGGCGGTGGTCGGCACGGCCACGATGGGCACGATCGCGTCGGTATTGGCCCGTGTCCACCAGTCGCCGACGTCCTCGAAATCGAAGATCGATCGGGTCTGGCAGTGCATGAAGGCGACGAGTTTGCCGACGTCGAGGCCTGAGCCGCCGCCGAAGGCAATCACTCCGTCATGGCTGCCCTGTTTGAACGCGCTCACCCCGTCGGCGACATTTTGCTCGACCGGGTTGGGGCGCACCTCGGCAAACAGGCCGGCTTTCAATCCCGCGCCCTCAAGGTTGGCAAGGATGGTCTTGACCATCGGCATGGCGGCAAGGCCGGGATCGGTGACCAGCAAGGGCCGCTCGATCCCGGCTTCGCGGCACAGCTGAGCAAGCTCGCCGATGCGACCGGCGCCGAAACGGATGGCGGTGGGAAAGCTGAAGTTGGCGCTCACGGTCATTAGCAGTCTCCGAAAGGGCTCAGGTGGTCTGGGTGCGCAGGTGCCAGGATTTGGGCCGGGTCAGCGCCTCGTAGCCGAGGGGCGAAAGTGTGCAGCCGCGGCCCGAATCCTTGACCCCGGTCCAGGCGAGCGCCGGGTCGAGATAGTCGCAGCGGTTCATGAACACCGTTCCAGTGTCGAGCTCAGCTCCGATGCGCTCAGCCGCCGCGACATCCTCCGTCCAGATCGCCGCGGTGAGACCGTAGGGCGAATCGTTCATCAGCCCGACCGCTTCGCGGTCGTCGGCCACCGCCATGATGCCGACCACCGGGCCGAAACTTTCTTCCGTCATCACCGCCATCTGGTGATTGACGTCGCTCAGAACCTGCGGTGCCATGTAGGGCGAGCCCTCGGCGTCCATGGGAAAGGCGCGCGCATCGATGTGGGCGGTGGCGCCGGCGCGCAGTGCGGCGCGGACCTGGCCGCGGACGACCTCGGCCGCGTCAGCCTTGACCATCGGCCCGAGCGTGGTCGAAGGATCGAGCGGGTCGCCGAGCACATAGCTGCGGGTAAGCTCGACAAAGCCTTCGAGGAACTCGTCCCAGACCTGGCGGTGGACGTAAATGCGCTCGATGCCGCAGCACGACTGGCCGGAGTTGAAGAACGCCCCGTCGACCAGGTTCTCGACCGCATGGGCCATGTTGCAGTCAGGGCGCACATAGGCCGGATCCTTGCCGCCGAGCTCCAGGCCGAGCGCGATAAACGTGCCGGCAGCGGCCTGCTCCATCGCCTTGCCGGCGGCCACCGAGCCGGTAAAGCACACCATGTCGACGAGGCGGGAGGCGATGATACGGCTGGTCTGGGCATGACTGAGTACCACATGCTGGAAGCAGCCTTGCGGCAGCCCGGCCTTGTCGAAGGCCGTCTGGAAGCGCTCGGCCACCAGGAGGGTCTGGGCGGCATGCTTGAGCACCACGGCGTTACCGGCCATGAGGGCCGGGATGATCGAATTCACAGCGGTGAGATAGGGATAGTTCCACGGTGCAATGGTGAACACGATCCCCAGCGGCTCGCGCGTGATGGTGCGCGTGAAGCCCGTTTTGGGCTCCGGCACGATTGGCGCGAGCGCCGCCCCGGCGATGTCGATCATGTAGCGGGCGCGCTCCTCAAAGCCCCGCAGTTCGCCGCCCCCGAAGCGTACCGGCCGGCCCATTTGCCAGGCGAGCTCGGGAACGATCTCGTCGGCCATGGCAAGCATGGCATCGACGGCGGCGGAACAGTATTTCGCCCGCTCCGGGATAGGCAGGCGACGCCATTCGGCCTGCGCCCGCCTGGCGCTGCGGAATGTGTCGGCAACCGCCTTGTCGTCCGCCACCGGCCGCTCGGCATATACCGAGCCGTCGACCGGGGATATGCACTGGATCACCTCTGCCATGGGATGCCGGCTTTCTCCTCAGTGTGGCGCCAGCTCAATACTGCTCGAAGCCGCGCCTGATCTCCCAGTCGGTAACCCGCCGGTCGTACTCGAACTGCTCCCAGCGGGCGGTGTGCACATAGTGGTCGACGACGCCGTCGCCGAGGGCCCGGCGCAGCATGCGTGAGCGGTCCATGAGATCGGTGGCCTCGCGCAGCGTCTTGGGGATCTCACGCAGGCGTTTGCCCTTATAGGCATCGCCGCTGAACGGCTTCTCGAGCTCGAGGCTGTTTTCAACCCCGTCGAGGCCGGCCGCCAGCAGCGCGGCAAAGGCCAGATAGGGGTTGAGGTCGGCTCCGCCAACCCGGCATTCGATGCGCACCGCCTTGGACTCCGCACCGCATAGGCGATAACCCGCGGTGCGGTTGTCGAAGCTCCAGATGGCGCGGGTGGGGGCGAAGGTGCCGGCCTGGAAGCGCTTGTAGGAGTTGACGTAGGGTGCCAGGAACCAGGTGATTTCGCGGGCGTGGGTCAGCAGTCCGGCGACATAGTGGCCCATGAGCTTGGACATGCCGTGTTCGGCTTGCGGATCGTGGAACAGCGACGATTTGCCGTCGGCGCTCCACAGCGATTGGTGGATGTGAGCCGAGTTGCCGGCCAGCCCGTAGTCCCACTTGGCCATGAAGGTCACCGCCTTGCCGAGCGCCCAGGCGATCTCCTTGCAGCCGTTCTTGAGGATGACGTGACGGTCGGCCATGTCGAGGGCCTCGGCATAGCTCACGTTGATTTCCTCCTGGCCCGGCCCCCATTCGCCCTTGGAGTTCTCAACCGGGATGCCGGCGCCGTGCAAGCCGTTGCGGATCGCCCGCATCACCGCCTCTTCCTTGGTGGTCTGAAGGATATGGTAGTCTTCGATGTAGTGGCCGGCCGTCCTGAGATCGCGGTATCCCTTTTGGCGGGCGCTGTCATAGGTCTCGTCGAACAGGAAGAATTCGAGCTCTGAGGCGAAATACGCCTTCATGCCGAGGGCATCAAGCCGGTCAAGCTGGCGCTTGAGCACGTTGCGCGGCGCGTGGGCGAGCGGGGAATGATCGTGATGGTCGAGGATGTCACACAGGCACAGTGCGGTGTTCTCCAGCCAGGGGATGCGGCGCAAGGTTGCCAGGTCGGGCTTGATGACGAAGTCGCCATAGCCCTTCTCCCAGCTTGCCACCTTATAGCCCGGCACCGGCTCCATATCGATGTCATTGGCGAGCAGGTAATCGCACGCGTGGGTTTCGTCATGGGCGGACTGGGCGAAGTATTCGGCGTGGAAGCGCTTGCCGATCAGCCGGCCCTGCATATCCGGGAAGGCGGCAATGACGGTGTCTATGGCGCCGCTTGCGACCTCGTGCGCCAACTCATCGAACGACAGCATCCCCGGCATCGGTGTCCTCATCGATCAGGCATGTCATAGATCGGCTGTGGCCTGCCCCCTTGCCGGGCAGGCCACCGCACGTCACTCACTGTTCGGGCTTGAGCTGCCGGGAACAATCAAGCCCTGCCGCCATAGCGGTAGGGCGGACCCGCCTGCTCCATGGTGGCGATGAATTCCTTCAAGATCCCCACGACCTTGGCATTCCTAGGACTCTGGGCGGCAATCTCGTCCCAGTACTTGATGGCCGCCTCTTCAATGACCGCCCACTCCTCTTCGGGGATGGAGGTCAGCTCCAGCTTGCCGCCCTTGGTCCGGTAGTGGGCCTCGCCCCACCAGTACCAATGCTGACGGTAGTAGTGCGAGCTGTCGATCGACAGGTGAAACAGCGTCTTCAGGTGTTCTGGCACCTCGTCCCACCTGTTGGAGTTGACGAAGTAGGATCCCGCCCAGGCGCCCGAGATCGGATTGGTCAGGTAGTAGTTGGTGACGTCGGCCCAACCAACCGTATAGTCCTCGGTGATGCCAGACCAGGCGACGCCGTCGAGCTCGCCGGTGCGGATGGCGACCTCGACGTCCTCGTAAGGTAGAGCGATTGGCACGACGCCGAACTGCTGCATGAACCGGCCGCCGGTCGGGAACATGTACATGCGCAGGCCCTGGAAGTCGGCGATCGAGCGAATCGGATTCACGGTGGCGAAGTTGCACGGATCCCAGGCGCCGGTGCTCAGCCATGTGACGCCGCCGATCTCGGCATAGGCTTCCTCCCAGATCTCCTTCAACCCGTACCAGTGCCACAGTACCGGGACGTCGAGGCTGTAGCGCGAGGCGAACGGGAAGTACGCCCCGAACACCGACACATCCACCGGAGCGGTAATCGAATCATCGTCACTTTGGGCCGCATCGATGGTTCCCCGCTGTACGGCCCTGAACAGCTCGCCATGAGGCACCAGCTGATCGGCATAGTAGAGTTCGATTATCATGTCGCCGTTGGCCGCCTTGTTGAAAGCGTCGATCTGCGGCTTGATGACATGCTCCCCCAGGGCCGCACCGGCATAGGTCTGCATCCGCCAGCGAATCGGGCTTTGCGCCTTGACGTACGGGGCGCTCAAGGTGGTGGCCGCCGCCGCTGTGGCCGTCGTTAATCCGGCGGTCTTCAGGAACTCGCGTTTGTTCAGCTTGCGAGACTCTTTCATCCTAGTTCCTCCTCCTACACATTGTTATCAATTTCATACTCACGCCTTACGCACACTCACCGGATAGAAACGTGGCTCGGCAACCAAAGGGCGATCTGCGGGAACGCCATGACGATCGCCAGCCCGACGATCTTGACCAGGACGAACGGTATGATCGAACGATAGATGTCGGCCAACGTTATCTCCTTGGGCGCCATGGCCCGCATGAGGAACAAATTATAGCCGAAGGGCGGCGTCATGTAGGCGATCTGGCAGGTGATCGTGTAAAGGATTCCGTACCAGATCGGATCGAAGCCTAGCGCAACCACCAGGGGCACGTATAGGGGGGCGACGATCACCAGCATGGCCGTATCGTCGAGGAACATGCCCATGACGATGTAGGAGATCTGCATCAGGATCAGCACTTCCCACGGAGTGAGCTCCCAGCGCTCGAGAAACAGCGAGCGGATGGCGTTGACCGCGCCGAGGCCGTCGAACACCGCGGCGAAGGCGAGAGCGGCGAGAATGATCCACATGAACATGCAGCTGATCATGAGCGTCTTGCGTACCGTCTCTTCCAGCACCGTCCAGGTCAGCCGGCCTTTGATCAGTGCGGCAAGCGTCGCTGAGGCCGCCCCAACCGCCGAACTCTCGACCAGGCTGGTCACCCCCATGATGAACAGGCCGGTCATGGCAAAGAAGATGACCAGGGGAAGGATTCCGGCCCTGAGGAGGCGAAGCTTGTCGGGCCAGCTCATCTGCCGCTCCTCCAGCGGCAGGGCCGGCCCGAGGTGGGGCTGCAACCAGCATCTGATGGCGATGTAGGCAACAAACAGCGACGCCATCATCAGCCCTGGGAAAACACCTGCCAACCACAGCTGCCCCACCGGCTGGCGGGCGATCATGCCGTAAAGCACCAGAACGACGCTTGGCGGGATCAGGATGCCGAGCGAGCTGCCGGCCTGGATGACGCCGGTCACCATGACCTTGTCATAGCCGCGCCGCAGCAGTTCGGGGAGTGCGATGCTGGCCCCGATGGCCATGCCGGCGACGCTCAAGCCGTTCATGGCCGATATGATGACCATGAGGCCGATGGTGCCGATGGCCAGGCCGCCTTTGAGCGGGCCGGCCCAGACGTGAAACATCCGATAGAGGTCGTCGGCGATTCCCGCCTCAGAGAGCATGTAGCCCATGTAGACAAACAGCGGCAGCGTCACGAGGGCATACCAGTTCAGCACCACAAAAGCGGCGTTGAAAGGCATCTCGGACCCGCCTTCCCCCCACAGCAGGAGGGCCGAAGAGGCCGCCACGAAGCCGATGGCGCCGAAGACCCGCTGGCCGGTCAGCAGCAGGATCAGCATCGAGGAGAACATCAACAGAGCAATCAGCTCGTAGCTCATTCGAGCCGTTCTCCCCTCACCGTCGCTAGGTCCCGGAAGAACATGGCGATGGCCTGAAGGAGCATCATGGTGATGCCGAACGTCATGATGATCTTGATCGGCGACAGCGGCGGCGCCCACGAGGAATAGTTTCTCTGTCCGTATTGAAGGGCATATTGCGTGCTGGAAATGCCCCCGAGGAGAAGAAACACGAGGTAGAAGAGAAGAAAGAACGACGTGATGACGTCGGCCAGTGCCTGTCCTCTCGGCGACCACCGGCTATACAGCAGATCCATTCTGACGTGCGATCCAAGCTGCATGGAGTAGCCGCCGCCGAGCATGTAGAAGGCGGCCAGCATGAACTGCGCCATCTCCACCGTCCAGATGAAGGAGATGTTGAGCGCGGTTCGGCTGACCGAGGACAGGAGCAGAACTCCCATCAACGCGAAGATGATCAGCATCGCCAGCCTGCCGATGACGCGGTTGACGGCTTCGACATAGCGAACGTAGAGAACGATGGGCCTTGGCATTTGGGCTTTCAGGTGCTCGTCACTTGGGGTCGGCGCCGGCTTGGCCCGTCGGCGTCCGCCAGCCAGCCGGAGATTGCCGCATTCAGCCACCCCGCCAGCCGTTCGGCCATCAACCGCTGGCCAGGCGCATCGTCGATCAGATCGTTGCGAATTTCGACCATGACGTTCTTCAACCGTCGGGCAATGGCATGTAACTGGAGAGTGTGGGTGACGCCGTCTTGCGGCCCGTATGGCTCATTGCGGCGTACCTCCAGGTCCGGTTCCGCCTGGAGGATCGCCAGCAAACGATCGGCAAGGCGCGCATCACTGTCGTGCAGGATGCCGAGATCGAGGGTGCGTCGCAATCCCTTGTAGAGCGGCGTGAAGCTGTGAACGGTCACCAGGACGGTGTTTAAGCCCTGCGATGCGCGCTCGTCGATGAGCCGGGAGACGGTGGCGTGGAAGGGCCGGTAAAGTGCCTCGGCACGCGCCTCCCGCTCCTGCCATGTCAGGTCTTGATTGCCGGGGATGGCCGTCAGGTCGCTGACCTCGGGGATGGCGTCGGGCGCCTCGGGCGGGCGGTTGCAGTCATAGACGAGGCGCGAATAGCGCTGCACGACGAGCGGCGCATCGAGGAGTTCGCTCAAACTTCGGGCAACGCCTTCGGCACCGATGTCCCAGGCGATGTGGCGATCAAGGTCGGCGGCGGCAAGGCCGAGGAGCCCGAGCGCGGCGGGAATGCGCCGGCCGGCATGCTCCACCACCAACAGGACCGGCGAGCGACCTGTGCCATTGAGGATGGCGACAGGGCCGTCCTCGCCCGCCAGCAGTGCCTGCCCCGCGGCCATGCCCAGTCC
>CAYWVA010000061.1:0-12226 GCA_964461545.1 uncultured Rhizobiaceae bacterium
CGGTCGAGCCCAGGATCGAGCTTGATTTCGACAGTGCCAGCCAGGGCGAAACCGACGCTTCGGCGATCAGACCGGCCGGCGCGCCTTGACCGCCGCGGCCAATGTGCCCTCGTCGAGGTAGTCGAGTTCGCCGCCCACCGGTACGCCGTGGGCCAGCCGCGAGACCTGCACCTGGAGCCCCTCGAGGCGCTCGGTGATGTAGTGCGCCGTGGTCTGACCCTCCACCGTGGCATTGAGCGCCAGCAACACTTCGACCACCTGCGGATCGGCAGCGCGTTTGATGAGGCCCGAAATATTGAGGTCTTCCGGGCGCAGGCCGCCGATGGCCGACAGAATGCCGCCGATCACATGATAGAGGCAGTTGAGGGCGCCGGCGCGCTCAAGCGCCCACAGATCGCCCACTTCCTCGACCACGCAGATGATGGAGCGGTCGCGGCGCTGATCGACACAGATCGTGCACGGGTCGCGGGTGTCGACGTTGCCGCAAACAGAGCACATCGAGGCCTTGTCGTGGGCTTCGGCGAGGGCTGCGGCCAGGGGGCCCAGGACCTTGTCGCGGTTCTTGATGAGATAGAGCGCGGCGCGCCGCGCCGAACGCGGCCCGAGCCCCGGCAGCTTTGCCATGACCTGGATCAGCCGCTCGATCTCGGGCCCGGTGACATGGCGCGCCATCGTTCAAGCCTCGAACGGCATGCGCCGGCCTTACATAGGCATCTGAAAACCCGGCGGCAGGGGGATCCCGCCCGTCACCTGCTTCATCTCCTCAGAGATCAGCTTTTCGAGCTTGTCGCGGGCGTCGCTGTGTGCCGCCACGATCAGGTCTTCAATGATTTCCTTGTCGTCGGGTTGGATTAGGCTGGCATCAATGGCGCACGCGGTCATCACGCCCTTGCCGTTGAGGGTCATACTGACGAGCCCGCCGCCAGCATTTCCGGTGACAAAGACGCTTGCCAGGCGCGCCTGGAATTCCTGCATGCGCACCTGCATTTCCTGCACCTGTTGCATCATCTGGCCGAGATCTTTCATGGCGTCATGCCTCACAAGCGATTGAATGGTCTTTATAACGCGGGGTCGTCAGCTTCGTCGTCGGTCGTGGTCAGCCCTTCGCCCGGCGAGGCCGCATCGCGGACATCGACGACCTCGGCCCCCGGGAAACGCTCAAGCACGGCCCGAACCGCAGGGTGATTGCGGGCCTCGCGGAACAGGCCCTCGCGGCGCTCGCGGGCCACCACCGCCATTGGCATCTGGCCGGCCTCGTTCGACATCAGCACCAGCCAACGCATTCCTGTCCAGACTTCGAGCTTGCGGGAGAGCTCGCCAGGAAGGCCAGGCGAGGCACCGGGCTCAAGGCCGATCTCGAGGCGACCGGGGGCGACACGTACGGGTCTGACAAAGCGCTCCAACTCCGACTTCAGCTTGATGTCGCGCTTGTCACCGGCAAGCGCCACGATGTCGGCAAAGCTCGCCAGCCGGGGCCCAGGACCTGGACCCCCAGGCGAATCATCGCCGGGCCCAGGGCGCTCGACTGCCGGAACAGCGGACCGAGCGACCGACTGCCGCGGCGCCATGCGCACGACCTCACTATGGGCTCCCTCGTTGGAGGTGACAGCCGGGCCGCCTTGGACAGGGAGGCGCGCTGAGCTGGGCTCGTTGCCACCCACGCCGGGTCGGGACGTCAGATCGGCAGCAAGGCTTGCGGGCTCCGGAAGGTCTGCCGCATAGGCAAGTCGCACCAGCACCATCTCGGCGGCCATGGCCGGGTTCGGCGCCTGGCTTACTTCCGAAAGCCCCTTGAGCAGCATCTGCCAGGCGCGGGCCAGGCTCGCCATGGCGAGTTCACCGGCAAACTTTAGACCACGCTCGCGTTCCGCCTGGCTGCGCGTGGCGTCGTCGGCGCTTTCAGGGAGCACCTTCAACCGGGTTACCCAGTGGGTGAACTCAGCGACATCGCTGAGGATCACGTACGGGTCGCTGCCAAAGGCGCGCTGGGCCTCGAACTCGTCGAGCGCATCAGCGATCCGGCCGCCCATCAGGGCCTCGAACAGATCGATGGTCCGGGCCCGGTCGGAAAGGCCCAGCATGGTCTGAACGTCGAGGCTGAGAACTTTGCGCCCGCCATAGGCGACGGCCTGATCGAGCAGCGACAGGGCGTCGCGCACCGAGCCTTCAGCCGCCCTGGCAATCATCCGCAGCGCCTCTGGCTCGGCCTCCACCTGCTCCTGTTCGGCGACGCGAGCGAGATGTTCAATCAGCAACCGGGCCTCGACGCGGCGCAGGTCGAAACGCTGACAGCGGGACAAGACCGTGATCGGAACCTTGCGGATCTCTGTCGTGGCGAAGATGAACTTCACATGCTCCGGCGGCTCTTCCAGCGTCTTCAGCAGCGCATTGAAGGCCTGCTTCGACAGCATGTGAACTTCGTCGATGATGTAGGCCTTGTAGCGGGCATTGAGCGGCTTGTAGCGGACCTGCTCGATGATTTCGCGCACGTCGTCGATGCCGGTCTTGGAGGCGGCGTCCATCTCGATGACGTCGGGGTGGCGCGAATCGAGGATCGCCTCGCAGTGCTCGCCAAGCTCCGGCATGTCGACGGTGAGTCCGGTCGCGCTGCCCGGTCCGGTGTAATTGAGGGCGCGGGCGATCAGCCGCGCAGTCGTCGTCTTGCCGACGCCGCGTACTCCGGTCAGCATGTAGGCGTGGGCGATGCGCCCGGTTGCGAACGCGTTGGTGAGGGTGCGCACCACCGCATCCTGACCGATCAGGTCGTCGAACCGCCGCGGCCGGTATTTGCGAGCGAGCACGCGATAGGGCGCACTCGGTGCGGCTTGGCTGTGCTTGGTGATGACTTCGCTCAACGGCCCCTGTGTCCCGGCTGGTTCGCGTTGTGAGCCGCTTCGGCTTGGCCGGCCTCAGCGCCCTTCAGTGGCTCATGCAGGCAGGAGACTGGGCAGGCAGGAGACCGGCAAGCGACCCGGACCGGATTCGCTAGGGCTGCTTCCTTCCGGACCTGACCCGGTTTGCAAGCGATCCGTCCGCCGCCAGCCTCCCGGGGCACTATATCAGGCCCCGGCGCCCATGATGCAAGTGTTGATGGCGGCGATTTGAGCCCGCTTGCATGCACGGCCGGGTGCATGCCATGTGTCTTGGCAGGAGGCGAGGATGCAAAACCCGCTGCTCGGCTATGTCGGCGCCAGCCTCGATCGGGCTGCTGCCAGGCGCAGGGATGATGCCTGGCTGTCTGCGGCACTGCGCAATCCCGCCAGCCGGATGGTGCGGTTTCATGGCGACCGGGCCCCCATTAACGTGGTGGGGAATCCGCAAGCCGCGATCGCTTACGAGCCGCCTGAAGCGGTGGCCCACCTGCTCGATTGCGGCGAAGCGGTGCTACTCGGCGTGGCTTCCGATGGCTGCGCGATCTTTGCTGGCGCATGTGCGGCAGACGCGGAGGAGGAGGGCTGCAAGCACATTGACCTGCGCAGTCTCGCCGTGCAGGGGCTGCTGGCGCCGGGCGAACTCAACCTGCTGGCGCAAGCCCGCGCCCTGCTCCACTGGCATCAGCGCCACCGGTTCTGCGCCAATTGCGGCAAATCGACCGTGCTTGCCGATGCCGGTTATCGCCGCCATTGCGACGGGTGCGGCGCCGACCATTTCCCGCGCACCGACCCGGTGGTGATTCTGGTGGCGGTCAAGGGCGACGATTGCCTGCTCGGCCGCCAGCCGCAGTTTCTGCCGGGCGTCTATTCGGCCCTGGCGGGCTTCGTTGAGCCCGGCGAATCGCTGGAGGAAGCGGCACGGCGCGAAATCCTGGAGGAGACCGGCGTGAGGGTCGGGTCAATCCGCTATCACTCAAGCCAACCGTGGCCGTTTCCGGCCAGTCTGATGATTGGCCTGTTGGGCGAGGCCAAAACGGCTGACATCGTTGTCGATCACAGCGAGCTTGAGGACGCACGGTGGTTTCCTCGCGACGAGATCCGGGCCATGCTCGCCGACCGGCACCCCCGGGGCTTCAAAGTGCCGCCTGCGATGGCCATTGCCCACCACCTGATCACCGCCGTTGCCGACGGCTAGTCGTCGCCGCCGGCCCGGTTGGCGAACTCGGCGCGCATCGGCGAGCCCCGGTAGACGCCAAGCACCCGAACGTAGGAGCTGAAGAACTCCAGTTCCTCGAGCGCCAACCTTACCAGGCGTTCAGACGGGTGACCTTCGATGTCGGCGTAGAACTGGGTGGCAAAGAATTGCCCGCCGAGCTGGTAAGACTCAAGCTTGGTCATATTGACGCCGTTGGTGGCAAAGCCGCCTAGCGCCTTGTAGAGCGCGGCTGGGACATTTCGCACCCGAAACAGAAATGTCGTGATCACCGGCCCGCTGTCGGCCGAGACCTGCTGCGGATCGGCGGAGAGGATCAAGAACCGAGTGGTATTATGTTCCTCATCCTCGATGTCGGACTTAAGCGCTTCGAGCCCGTAGATGTCGGCCGCCAGCGAGGTGGCGATGGCCGCCCGGGTCATGTCGCCGGACCTGGCGAGCTCAGCCGCCGCGCCAGCGGTGTCGGCCGCCACCACCGTCTTGAGGCCGAGCGCGGCAATGATCTTGCGGCATTGCCCGAGTGCATGCACGTGGCTCGCAACGGTGCGAATGGTATCGAGGCTCGCACCAGGCACGGCCAGAAGCTGGTGTCGGACCCGCAAGAAGTGCTCCCCGATGATATGGAGGTTCGAATCCGGCATTAGGTGGTGGATATCGGCGACCCGCCCGGCGACCGAATTCTCGACCGGGATCATGGCATAGGTCACCTCCCGGGCAGTCACCGCAGCGAACGCTTCTTCGAAGGTCGCCAATGCCACCGGCTCGCCCTCGGGATAGACCTCGCGGCAGGCAATGTGGGAATTGGCGCCAGGCTCGCCCTGATAGGCGACCCTGGGGTGGGACGTGACGGTCAAGGGAACATCCTTCGACTTAGCGCGCCCCAAGGCCAATCTTGGCTGCGCTGGGTTCAACAACACTCATCGGGTGCTTGGCGCCTCGATCGCCGCCCGGGCACGATCGAGGTCGGCGGGAGTATCGACACCAAACGGGGCACTGTCAACGCGGGCAACCGCGATGGTCATGCCGGCATCGAGGGCGCGCATCTGCTCGAGGCGCCGCGACCTTTCCCGCTCGCTCGGCGCCAGCAGCACGAACCGCTCAAGTGCCGTCCGCCTGAAGGCATAGATGCCGATATGATGCCAGTGCGGTCCGCTCCGGGCACTTTCAAAGTCGCGACGGAAGTCGCTGGCGACGGCCACCGGGCGGTCCGGGCCAAGATCAACCACCGCCTTGACCACGTTCGGATTGTGCGCCTCCTTGTCGTCGTGGATCTCGCTCGCCAAGGTCGCGATGTCGACGTCAGGGTCGGCAAGAGGACCAAGACAGGTGGCAATGGCGGCCGGATCGAGGGTCGGCAGGTCACCTTGCAGGTTGACGATGAAGCCGAAGCGCCGTTCGGGATCACGCAGCCCGACCGCTTGCGCCACCCGGTCGGTGCCTGAAAGCAGATCGGGATCGGTAAGCACCGCCTCGCCGCCTGCGGCGCGGACCGCGGCCGCGATTTCCTCCTCGGCAGCGGCAACCAGGATCTTTCCGGCGCCGGACTCTCGCGCCCGGCGCCAAACCTGCACGATCATCGCCTCGCCCGCGATGTCGGCGAGCGGTTTTCCCGGCAGCCGGGTCGATGCCATGCGGCTCGGGATGACGATCAGCGTGTTACCGGGATGGGGAACCGACATGGTCTGGCGCTCGGGGCCCGCGGCAAAATCGCTCCTGCGTGCATGCACGTTAGTTATTGCGGCAGCCAGGGGAAACAATTAGTTTTTGCGCCGCACTATGTTGCTGGCAGGGGATGGCATGCGAGGCATCGACACCTATACGCTGAACACGGTGGCCGGCTGGATTCTGGGCACCGGCCTGTTGGTGTTCGGCCTCAATGAACTCGCTCACATCGTCTATCACGCTGAGGCGCCCGCCCAGCCCGGCATGGTGGTCGAGATCGCCGAAGTGACGCCGGCGGTGGACGAAGCGTCCGCAGAGGAGGCGCCCCATATCGCCGCGCTTCTTGCCGATGCTGACCCTGATCGTGGACAGGCGGCAGCCCGCGCCTGCGCAGCCTGCCACACCTTCGATCTAGGGGGGGCTCATCGGATCGGTCCCAATCTTTGGGACATCGTTGGCCAACCGTTGGCCCATTTCGACAACTATGCCTATTCCGATGCCATGCAGGCGAGGTCCGAGGAAACCTGGACCTACGAAGCGCTCAACGAGTTCTTGGCCAATCCGCGGGGATTCCTCCCTGGCACCAAGATGGCTTACGCCGGCATGCGGCGCGACGATCAGCGTGCCGACCTCATCGCCTATCTGCGCACCCTAAGCGACGATCCCCAGCCGCTGCCCGAGCCGCCCGCGCGTGCCGCGGAGGTTGAGACGGAGACGCCGGAGGCAGGAGCCGAGCCGGCACCAGAAGCCGAGGTGGCACCTGCTGAGGAGGCGCCGCAGAACGTTGCCGCACTCATCGCCGAGAAGGATCCGGACCGGGGCCAGGCAGCAGCGCGCGCCTGCCAGGCCTGCCATACCTTCGACCAGGGCGGGGCGCACCGCATCGGGCCCAATCTGTGGGACATCGTCGGCCAGACGATCGCCCATCACGACGACTACGCCTATTCCGATGCGCTGCGGGCGAGATCCGACGAGACCTGGACCTACGAACTGCTGGACGCGTACCTCGCAAATCCGCGGGAGTTCGCGCCAGGCACAAAAATGGCCTACGCCGGCATGCGGCGCGACGATCAGCGGCATGAGCTGATCGCCTATCTTCGCACGCTAAGTGAAGATCCCCAGCCGCTGCCCTGAGGCGGCCGAACCACAACGGGTTAGTCGCCGCAGTCCACGCTGAGGTTACGAAGATTTCACCCGCAGGGGCTTCCGCCGACATTTCCGTTTGTGCCATGTAGGAGCGATCCTCAAGGCGCACTCAGGAGCTGCCATGTTGGTTGACCGGCGATTTGCTCTCAAACTACTGGGAGCGCTTGGTATTTCAGGTGGCGTGAAGCTGGCTGGCGTCAACGCCGCGTTCGGCCAGGAGCACGACTGGCGGCACGGGCTGTCGCTGTTCGGCGAGCTCAAGTATCCTGCTGACTTCAAGCATTTCGACTATGTCAATCCGACCGCACCGAAAGGCGGGCGGGCCCGGCTCTATGCCATCGGCACCTTCGACAGCCTCAATCCCTACACCTTCAGGGGCCAGCCGGCCGGACTGGTCGGATTGACCAATGACACCTTGATGGCGGGTGCTTTCGACGAGCCTAGCACCGAATATGGACGGGTGGCAGAGGCGGTGCGCTATCCGGAGGATTTTTCGTCCGTCACCTATCGGCTGCGGCCCGGCGCCCGGTTCCACGATGGCCAGCCGGTTACCGTCGACGACGTCATCTGGTCGATGACGGCGCTCAAGGACGCCCATCCTCGCTATGCGTTCTATTATCACAATGTCGAAAAGGCCGAGCAGACTGGTGAGCGCCTGGTGACTTTCCACTTTTCCGTCACGGGAAATCGCGAATTGCCGCAGATCGTCGGTCAGTTGCCGGTGTTGCCGAGGCATTGGTGGACCGGGAGTGGGGAAGCAGGGCGGACGCGTAGTCTCGCCGAATCGACACTCGAGCCGCCGCTTGGCTCAGGTCCATACCAAGTCGGCCTGGTCAACCGTGGTCGCGAGATCCGGGTGAAGCGCGTCGAGGACTACTGGGCCAAGGACCTGCCGGTCATGGTCGGCCAGCACAACTTCGACGAGGTGTCGGTGGTCTACTTCCGTGATCAAACCGTGGCGCTGGAAGCCTTCAAAGGTGACCAGTACGACTGGCGTCTCGAAAACAGCGCCAAGGACTGGGCGACCGGCTATGATTTCCCCGCCGTGCGGCGCGGCCAAGTGGTGATCGAGGAGATCACGCTGAAGAATCCGGAAGGCATGCAGGCCTTCGCCTTCAATACGCGGCGCTCCAAGTTCGCTGATCCCAGGGTGCGGCTTGCCTTCAACCATGCTTTTGATTTCGAATGGGCGAACGAAAACCTGTTTTATGGCCAGTATGTGCGTTCGGCGAGCTACTTCGCCAATTCGGAACTGGCTGCAACCGGCTTGCCTGGGCCTGAAGAGCTGGCCATCCTGGAGCAGGTCAAGGACCAGGTGCCGCCGGAGGTGTTTTCGTCAGAGTTCTCCAACCCGGTGAACCAGGCGCCCCAGGATCGGCGCGGCAACCTGCGCACCGCTGCACAGTTGCTGAACGAGGCAGGCTGGACGTTGGGCGCCGACCGGATTTTGCGCAACCCGCAGGGTGAGCCGTTCGAGTTGGAGTTCCTTCTCGTGTCGCCCCAGTTTGAGCGCATCGTGCTGCCTTATGCCCAGCAGCTTGAGCTCCTCGGCATCCGGCCGCTGGTGCGCACCATCGACTCCGCCCAGTATGAGCGGCGCATCCAGACCTTTGATTTCGACGTCGTGGTGACAAGCTGGGGCCAGTCGCTGTCGCCCGGCAACGAGCAGCGTGATTTCTGGGGCTCCGATGCCGCCGACCGGCAAGGCAGCCGCAACCTCGTGGGCATTAAGGACCCGGCGGTCGATTACCTCATCGATCGGGTGATCTTTGCCGAGCACCGCGATGAACTGGTGAGCGCCACCAGGGCGCTCGACCGGGTGCTGTTGTGGAACCATTACGTCGTTCCGACCTGGCACATTCCGTATGATCGCACAGCGCGCTGGGACCGCTTCGGGCGTCCGGACAAGTTGCCCGATTATGCAGTCGGTTTCCCCACCATCTGGTGGTGGGATGCCGAAAAGGCAGCCAAGATAACGGGCGCGTGATCAGGGCCTTCGGCCGCCCGGAACGACCGCAGCGGATTGATTGCAAGGGATGCGACTGGAAAGGCTCAAGCCTTGCCTGCTATACGGGCGCTGAGGCGGGCTGGTCGTTTGCGGCTTCGGACCGAGACGCCAACGATTGTAACAATGTCACATCGTCAGCTCCGTGCTTGACATGGGGCTCCCGGGGCCGCAAGCACCGACCTAGAGTGAACCAAGAAGAGCGATGGCCGCATACATCCTGAGGCGCATTCTGCTTATGGTGCCGACCTTGTTCGGGATCATGCTGATCGCCTTCGTCATCATCCAGTTCGCTCCTGGCGGACCGGTGGAGCGGGTACTCGCTCAGCTGGCAGGCACCGACGTCTCCGCCACGGCTCGCTTCGGCGGTGGCGCCGGCGGCGAGACCGGCATCGGCCAAACGCCCACCCAGGATGCTGGAACCGAGTTCCGCTATCGCGGCGCGCAAGGCCTCGACCCCGAATTCATCCGCAAGCTCGAACAGCAGTTCGGCTTCGACAAGCCGGCCCATGAGCGCTTTGTCCTGATGATGAAGAGCTATCTCACCTTCGACTTCGGCCAGAGCTACTTTCGCGACGTGCCGGTGCTGCAGTTGATCAAGGAGAAGCTGCCGGTCTCGGTGTCGCTCGGGCTGTGGATGACCCTCATTGCCTATGGCGTCTCGGTGCCGCTTGGCATCGCCAAGGCGGTGCGCGACGGTTCCAGGTTCGATGTCCTGACCTCCGGCGTCATCATCGTCGGCTATGCCATTCCCGGCTTTTTGTTCGCCATCTTGCTCATCGTCCTGTTCGCCGGGGGATCGTTTTTCAACTGGTTCCCGCTGCGCGGCCTCACGTCGGACAATTTCCATGAACTCGCCTGGTGGCAGCAGATCCTGGACTATGCCTGGCACCTGGTGCTGCCGCTGACGGCCCTCGGAGTGGGCTCCTTTGCCACCATGACGTTGCTCACCAAGAACTCGTTTCTCGACGAGATCAAGAAGCAGTATGTCATCACCGCCCGCGCCAAAGGCCTTGTTGAACGCCGTGTGCTCTATGGCCACGTGTTCCGCAACGCCATGCTGATCGTCATCGCCGGCTTTCCCGGGGCCTTTCTCGGCGCCTTCTTCGCCGGTTCGCTGCTGATTGAGTCGATCTTTTCCCTCGATGGCCTTGGGCTGCTGGGCTACGAGTCGATAATCAACCGGGATTATCCGGTGGTCTTCGCCACCCTCTATATCTTCGGCCTGCTCGGTCTGGTGACCGGCCTTATCACCGATCTCGTCTACACATGGATCGACCCGAGGATCGATTTCGAGGCCCGCGAACTATGAGGCGCATCGAGGCGGTTCCGCCTGAGATGGCACCCACCGGCACGCCGCCGCGGGCCGTCCGCCCGGCGCGTCGTGCGTGGTTGAGCGGCATCAACCAGCGGCGCTGGCAGCTGTTCAAGGCCAACCGGCGCGGCTTCCACTCGACCTGGATTTTCCTGGTCCTGTTCGTGTTCAGCCTGTTTGCCGAATTCATCGCCAATGACCGGCCGATCATGGCCTTCTATAAAGGCGAGCTGTTGCTTCCCATCTTCGCGGAATATCCCGAGACCAAGTTCGGCGGCTTTCTCGCCCGCACCGACTTCCGCGACCCGTTCATCCAGGAGGAAGTCAACGAGCACGGTTGGATGATGTGGCCGCCGATCCGCTACGACTACCGTGCCGTAAACAACGAACTGCCAAGCCCCGCCCCCTCGCGCCCGGCCTTCATGATGAGCTGGGAAGAAGCCTGCGGGCGCTACATGGACGGCGTCGACGACATCAACTGCACGGTGGGCAACCTCAACTGGCTCGGCACCGACGACCAGGGCCGCGACATCATCGCCCGGCTGATCTATGGCTTCCGCATCTCGGTGCTGTTCGGGCTGATCTTGACCATCCTGTCGTCGATCATCGGCGTGGCGGCGGGCGCCGTCCAGGGTTACTTCGCCGGCTGGACCGACCTCTTGTTCCAACGCGTGATCGAGATCTGGAACTCGATACCGACGCTCTATCTGCTGATCATCATGGCCGCTTTTCTGGTGCCGAGCTTCTGGCTGCTACTCGGCATCATGCTGTTGTTCTCGTGGACGGCGCTGGTTGGCGTGGTGCGCGCCGAATTCCTGCGCGGCCGCAACTTCGAATACATCCGCGCCGCCCGCGCCCTCGGCCTGAGCGATGCCAAGATCATGTTCAAGCACCTGCTGCCCAACGCCATGGTCGCCACCTTGACCTTCATGCCGTTCATCCTGTCCGGCTCGGTGACGACCCTGACGGCGCTCGACTTCCTGGGCTTCGGCCTGCCGCCGGGCTCAGCCTCCCTGGGCGAGCTTCTGGCCCAGGGCAAGGCCAACCTGCAGGCGCCGTGGCTTGGGCTGACCGCCTTTGCGGTCGTATCGGTCATGCTCAGTCTGCTGGTATTCATCGGCGAGGCGGTGCGCGACGCCTTCGATCCCAGGAAGACGTTCAGGTGAGAGAGGGCAGAGGACGAGGATGACGATGAACAGGATCATTCGCGAGCACTACCCGGCGTCGAAACTGCCGGATGACCTGCGAGAGGGAATCGACCCCAGCGGACATGTCACGGTCACCGTTGTCGAGGAACAGCAGTCGCCAAGCCGCAAGGAGCTCGTGCGGCTTCTGGAACTGTCGCGCCGACGGTCGCGCTCTGCCGGAGATGTCTCCAGCGAGGAGGCAGTCCGTCGTATTCGCGATCTGCGGGATGAATGGAACGACTGATGCCGCACGTCGATCGCCTGTACGTCGACGCTAATGTGTTCATTCTCCTATTCGAGGGAAGCGGTGAACTGGCCGATCAACTTGCAGAGCTTTTTTCGTCAGTTCGGACGGGACGAGAGCCGTTCTTGGCAACGAGCGAATTGACGGTCGCGGAACTGCTAGTTGATCCCTATCGTCGCAAGGACGACGAACTGATTCAGATTTACGATAACTGGACGATAACGAATGACCACTTGACGGTCGGTCCAATTGGTCGAGACGTGCTTTGGTATGCGGCTGTTCTTAGGTCGCAGTACAAGAGCCTAAAGCTGCCCGATGCAATCCACCTGTCCGCCGCGGTCGGTTTGCGCTGCAGCCACGTTCTCACAGCCGACAAGCGGTTGAATGATCAATATGAGCTGACCCATCACCGCTTCGGGCGCGTAAAGGGGCCTGTTAGGCTCGATATCCTTCGCCCAGAGATTGAGGTCATTCGAAGGCTGACCGAGGGGGCTGCGCAGTGACTGGCGAGCCTCTCCTTGCCGTCACCGATCTCTCGGTCGTGTTCCGCCAGGGTGGTGCTGAGACCCTGGCGGTCGACC
>CAYWVA010000062.1:0-12021 GCA_964461545.1 uncultured Rhizobiaceae bacterium
CGGGCTGTGCGACAGTCCGGTATCTTGGTTCAACCATCTTCACCCTCACAATTCTGAGCGATTCACGAAGTTCCAATATGGCGCAGCGGCCGCGCTACTTCAAGCTAAACCGCTCGACGGATGGTTAATTCCAGGTCACAAGCGAGGTCTGGCGCCCGCCGGTCACCGTCCCCCGGCCGCCCTGAGAGCCGGCTCGGCGGAGCGGCCGCCGAGCGGATACTCCGCCTCCACCGCATAGGGGCCGCCACCACGTGAGGGCCGCGCCGAATAGAGCACGAAGCGGTCGATCTCGAAAGGCCGGCTCTCATAGAGATTGTGGGCCGCAATATAGTGCTGCACATCGCCGGGATCGGTCCGCCTGAGCCGGGCGAGCGTCACGTGAGGCATAAACTTCCGAGTTTCGCGCACCAGGCCCACCTGTTGGCAGACGCGCTCGTGCGCCGCCTGTAGCCGCCTCAGCTCCGGGCTCGCTTCCATGCCGGCATAGAGCGCGTGCGGCTTGGCACCGCCGAAGGCGCCGAGCCCCTTGAGGCGGGTGACGAAGCTCGCCACGGCGACGCCGTCGAGGGCCTCGGCCAAGTCGCGGGCGAGGCCTTCTTCGACGTCGCCGATGAAGCGCAGCGTCAGGTGATAGTTGTCGCGCTCGATCCACCGGGCGCCGATGAGGCCGCCTTTCATCATGTCGAGATCTGATGCGATGTCGTGGGGGATTTCGAGGCCGGTGAAGAGACGGAGCATGACGAGCCTCCCTTCGCTTGAACAAAACGCTACACTGATTCGTCCGGGCCGCAACGGCCAAATGCCTACCTCTCCACAGTAGTTCCAGCGCCCCTGGCGCCCCGAATGAGCGCCTCCACCGTTTCAATGATTTGTTCCACGATCACATTCACGCCGGCCTCGTTGGGGTGGATGCCGTCAGCCTGGTTGAGATGGCGCTGGGCGGCAACGCCTTCAAGGAAAAACGGATAGAGCAGCACACCGTGGCGCTCGGCCAGCTCCGGGAAGATGGCATTGAAGGCTGCCGCGTAGTCGTCGCCGAGATTGGGCGGGGCCTGCATGCCGGCCACTAGCACCGCAATGCCGCGTCCCACAAGTTGCTCGACGATACTGTCGAGATTGCCCCGGGTGGCACTCGGATCGATGCCGCGCAGTGCGTCGTTGGCGCCGAGTTCAACGATCACCGCGTCGGCCCCCTCCGGAACCGCCCAATCGAGCCGCTCCAATCCGCCGCGCGTCGTATCTCCCGACACCCCTGCATTGATCACCTCGACGTCATGGCCGCGCCGTCTCAGTTCGGCTTCAAGCCGGGCCGGAAAGCTTGCCTCCGCCGCAAGGCCGTAGCCGGCCGTCAGGCTGTCGCCGAGCGCCACGATGCGCACCGTATCAGCCGCCACGGTCTGGCCAGCGATCATCAGTGCCACGACCGCCACGGCAGTGGCAAGCCACGCTTGTATCGCCGTTGACATTCTGTCTGTTGGCATCATGGCGGCTTCATTGTCGATGAGCGATCAGTGGCGGAAGTGGCGCATGCCGGTAAAGACCATGGCCAGGTTTGCCTCGTCGGCGGCCCGGATCACTTCGTCGTCGCGCAGCGACCCGCCGGGCTGAATGACTGCGGTGGCTCCGGCGGCGGCGGCCTCGAGTACCCCATCGGGAAACGGATAGAACGCGTCGGACGCCACCACCGAGCCCACCGCAAGCGGCTCATCGAGTCCGGCCGCCCGGCTCGCCTCGCCCGATTTCCATGCTGCGATGCGGCTCGAGTCCACCCGCGACATCTGCCCGGCGCCGATGCCTACGGTGGCGCCGTTTCTGGCATAGACGATGGCGTTCGACTTGACGTGCTTGACGACGCGGAAGGCGAATTTGAGGTCGGCGAGTTCCTGTGCCGTCGGTGCGCGGCGGGTGACGGTTTTGAGTTCGACGTCGGCCACGGTGCCGGCATCGCGCGACTGAAGAAGAAAGCCGCCTGCCACCGTTCGCACCGCCAGGCCGGGCCGCCTCGGGTCGGGGAGATGGTCGCAAAGCAGCACGCGCAGGTTCGGCTTCCGCGCAAATGCGGCCAGGGCATCCGGGTCGGCCTCCGGGGCGATGATCACCTCGGTGAAGATCTGGGCAACCTCTGTCGCGGTGTTCCCGTCGAGCGGCCGGTTGAAGGCCACGATGCCGCCATAGGCCGAAACCGGATCGCAGCGCAGCGCCAGGCGATAGGCCTCTATCAGGCTGGACGCCACCGCCACCCCACAAGGGTTGGCATGCTTGACGATGACGCAGGCCGCCGCCTCGGCTGCCTCGAACTCTGCGACGCATTCGAGCGCCCCATCGGCATCGTTGATGTTGTTGTAAGACAGCTCCTTTCCCTGTACCTGTCGGGCGGCCGCGATTCCTTCCGGCCGCCCAGCCGAGACATAGAACGCCGCGTCCTGATGCGGGTTCTCGCCATATCGCAAGGTTTGGCGCAAACGTCCGCCGAGTGCCCGCCAAGCCGGCGCCGATCCTCCCGATCGCTTGAGCAGCCAGCCCGACACGGCGCTGTCGTAGGCGGCGGTTCGGGCGAACGCCTTGGCGGCCAGCGCCAGTCGGGTCTCCAGGTGCGTGGCACCCTTGCCCGCCTCCATCTCTGCTGCGACCGTAGGATAATCGGCAGGGTCGGTGACAACCGTGACGCTGTCATGGTTCTTGGCCGCGGCGCGAATCAGCGCCGGGCCGCCGATATCGATGGTCTCAATCAGTTCGTGGTGAGCCGCGTCCCGGGCGAGCGCGTCCTCGAACGGATAGAGATTGACGACGACGAGATCGATGTCGCCGATACCGTGCTCAGCTTGCGCCGCGGCATCCGAGGCCAGGCCTCGCCGGGCCAGAATGGCGCCATGAATGTGCGGATGCAGCGTCTTGACCCGCCCGTCCATGATCTCCGGGAAGCCGGTGACGGACGCGACATCGGTGACGAAGAGCCCGGCATCCACGAGCGTCCTCGCCGTTCCGCCGGTCGAGACGATCTCAACGCCCATGCGAGCGATTTGCCGGGCAAAGTCGACGACGCCGGTCTTGTCGGAGACCGAGACGAGGGCGCGGCGGATTGGTCGGTTCATGGCGCGCTTCCTGATAGGACCTGCTCGGAGCGAGCAGATAGCACGGAGCGCGCGGCGACGAAACGGCAGCGAACTTACGGGGCCGGCAGCGGCAGGGCATCCACTGGTCGGCGGGCCGCTTCGGGCGCGGGGCGCTTGTCGATGCGCTTGAACGCCCAGTTGACCCGGTCCGGCCGGCCGACGATGCCGACGACGACGATCTGCTGGGTGCGCCGCGGGCCGCCGTGGCCGAGAAGATAGACGCTGTCTTCCAGGCGCACCCGGCCGCCGCGGGCCGAAAAGCGCCAGCCATGGCGGTCTGGCAGCACCAGCATGACGCTGGCACCGTCCTTCGAGACATTGGCCTTGACCGACGGATGTAGGTGGAAGCGCAGCGCAAACGGCACTGCCTCAATGTTTGCGCCGCCGTCCAGATCAGCGAAGAATCGATCCTCGCCGCGGACATCCCGGCCGCTGGTGGAGACATAGATGCGCCGTTCCACGGCGATGCCGAAGGGCGCCACATAGCCATCGTGGCGGGCCGAAACCACGGTTCCGTCACGGCTGGTCTGCACCTCGGCAGAGACCGTCGGCGGGCCCATGAGGGCGGGCGTGCCAAAGATCCGCTCCACCAAAGCATTGTCGACGATCTTGGCGGCGTTGGCCTGGCCGAGGCAGATGGTGCTGTGGGCGTCTGTCAGCCGTGCTGCCCGGCGCCATTCGTCGGCCTGGCCGCGCGGCGAGCCGCAATTGACCACCATACGGCTGCCGCCGTCGGAGAACTCGAAGGCAAGCGGGCTGGCGCCGGCCTGATCGTTCGATCCCGGCGGCGGCGGCCGGCCGACATCGATGAGCACCACGCACCGTCCGTGCGCCACACGGCAATAGCCGGAATGTACGGCATGGATGAGCGGCCGGCCTTCGACCTGGTCGAGGTCAAGGACGGCGCGCGCCTTTCCGGCAGCCGGGTCGGATACCCCGTGGAAGGCGGCAAGCCCGCCGTCGCCATGCAGGAAGAATCGCAGCATCGGCACCATGCGCTCGATGGCCGAGTACAGTTCCGATGGCACCTCGATCTTGGCCTCATCGAGCATGGCCCGGATTGGGAGAAGGTCGAAAAGGATGTCGAGCTGGACTTGCGGGCTGCGAGAGCAGTGGCCGCCGTCGGCGAGGATCTGGTCGTGAAGCTCCGCCGCGAGCCGCGACGCCGCCAGGGGCCACTGTGTCATCAGGCCGGACAGCGCAAGGCTTGCATAGGCAAGGGCGATGGCGCCGGTGAGCCGGGCCCGGTGGTCGGTCTCGCCCGTAAGCTGGCGCGACAGTGCCCGCGCCTCTGCCGTCGCTGCCGCCAGGAAGCCCGTGTGGAACTCCTCAGAGGCGTTGTCGAGCAGGAACCGGGCGTGGCGCACCCAGGCCGTGAGGCGGCGGCCCCTGATGCTTGTGGCGAACGCCGCTTTGGGGTGGCGCTTGCGCGCGATGGCCCACTCGCGGATCAAAGAGCGGGCTTGCGCCCGTGACAGCTCACGGCCGCTTGCCCTCAGGTCGGCAAGCCATGAAAAGCCATGCAGCTCACAAAGCCAGTCGGGCGGAGCCGCGGTATGGTCGAAGATCGACCCGCCTCCGGCATCGATGGTGACGTCGGCGAAGCGGAACCGGCCGCGATAGATTTCGGCGGCGACATCGGGGTTGCCGCGCACCAGCGGCGGCACCGGCAGGCCGAGGCCGTCGGCGCGGAATACCGGCATGATCGGCACCCAACCTTTGAGCCGCCGCAACCCCGCCGCGGCAAGCTCGGCGCCGGCCAGCTTCACCAGCCCCTGCCACTCGGCCGGCGCCGAGGCATCGGCGGCTGTCAGCGTTTCTGCCATTCAAGTTGCCGTGAACTTCGAGTGTGACGCAGTGAACCTCGCATTGTTCACGCCAGCCCGTTAACGGGCTGTAAACGATGCCGGCAAATCACCTCCGCTGCAGGCGCGCGGCGAAGAATCCGTCGAGGCCGGCTGCACAGCCGAGGTGGTGGGCGGGGAGCGTCCTGAGGTCGCCGTCTGCAGTGATGAGGTGGCCGGCTCCGCCGATTTCGGAGGGCTCGACCGGCACGCGGACGATGTTCGCAGTCTGCGCAAGCAGCCGTTCCACCTGCTGTTCGCCCTCCTCGGGCTCGAGCGAGCAGGTGCAGTAGACAACGAGGCCGCCGGGTCTGACGAGTTGAACTGCGTTGTCGAGCATGGCCGCCTGAAGACGCGACAGCCTGGCGACATCGCCTTCGGTCTTGAGATGGGGGATGTCGGGGTTGCGGCGCATAATGCCGGTGGCCGTGCACGGGGCGTCGAGCAGCACCGCGTCGTAAGGCCCGCCCGATTGGAACCGGGCCGCGTCGGCGACGACGATGTCGGCCGTCAAGTGAAGCCTTGCGAGGTTGTCCTTGAGCCGTTCGAGCCGCGCCGGCGACTGGTCTAGCGCGGTGACGTGGGCCCCGGCTGCGGCCAGCTGCGCCGTCTTGCCGCCGGGAGCCGCGCACAAATCGAGGATGTGCAAGCCGGCCGGGCTGGCGATCAGGCGCGCCGGTAGGGCGGCGGCGGCATCCTGCACCCACCAGGCGCCCGCCTCGTACCCCGGCAGCTGTTCGATCCGCCCCTTGGGCGAAGCGATGCGCACCGTGCCTGTCGGCAAAACGTCGCCGCCCAGTGTCTCGGCCCAGGATTGCCGATTGTACTTGACGGTGATGTCGAGAGGCGGATCTTCGGCGTGGCGCTCGGCGATGGCGTAGGCGGTGTCCTCGCCGTAGCGCGCGCACCAACGTCGCCACAGCCACGCCGGCGCATTGAGATGGAGCGTGGCGCGGTCGGTCTCGGCATCGAGTCCCGCCTCGGCCATTCGGCGCAGCACCGCGTTTATGAGCCCGGCAAAGTGGCGCGCGTCACGCTCGCTGCAAGCGACCTCCACGGCACTGTCGATGGCGGCATGGGCCGGCACCCGCATGAACAGGATTTGGGCCGCCGCGACGATCAGGATGTCGCGGGCGGGGCCGGATTTTTCCGGCAGCGGCCTGGCGAGATAGTGGGCGAGCACATGCTCGATCTGGCCGAGCCTGCGCAGCCCCGTGGCAACGACCGCGCGCACGAAGGCCCGGTCGCGTTCCGGCATGTCGGCCAGCCCGCCCTGGCGGGCGCTGTGTGCAAAGGCCTCATCGAGGGGTTCGCCGCGGCGCAAAACGCGGGCGATCAGGCGAACCGCCTCGCGCCGGGTCTCGATGGCAGCCAGATCGGATGCTGGTCGCGCTTGGCGCCGGGCCGTCACCCGACCCTTGGCCACGCCTCAGCCCCAGGGGCCACGGGACGCGGCGGCAGGCTGCGCACTGTGGCCCCATTCGACGGCCAGGCGCTCCAGCGCCTCGATGCGATTGGCCGCGGCGGGATGGGTCGAGAACAGATTGTCCATGCGCGCCCCGCTCAACGGATTGATGATGAACATGTGAGCAATCGACGGATTGGCCTCGGCGGCTTCGTTCTCGATGCGCCCGGCAGCGCGCGAGATCTTTGCAAGCGCCGATGACAGCCACAGCGGGTTGCCGCAGATTTCCGCCCCTGTCCGGTCGGCCACGTATTCTCGCGTTCGGCTGATCGCCATCTGAACGAGCATGGCCGAAAGCGGAGCCAGGATCACCATCGCCAGAACACCGATAATGCCCAGCGGGTTGTCGCGGCGGCCGCCGAAGAACATGGCGAAGTTGGCCAGCATCGAGATGGCGCCGGCCAGGGTGGCGGTGATCGTCATGGTGAGCGTGTCGCGGTTCTTGATATGGGCAAGCTCGTGGGCCATCACGCCGGCGAGTTCCTCTTTCGACAAGCTCTGGAGCAGCCCGGTGGTGGCCGCGACGGCAGCGTTTTCCGGGTTGCGTCCGGTGGCAAAGGCGTTGGGCTGGGCCTCGCGCACGATATAGACTTTGGGCATCGGCAGATTGGCGCGTCGGGCTAGTTCCTCCACCAGACGGTAGTATTCGGGCGACGAACTGGCATCGATCTGTTCGGCATTGGTCATGCGCAGGACCATCTTGTCGGAGTTCCAGTAGGCCCATCCGTTCATGGCCAAGGCGAACACGAAAGCCATGGCCATGCCCGCTTCGCCTCCGATCAGGAAGCCCACGGCAAGGAACAGGCCGGTCATGCCGGCCAGCAGCAGCCCCGTTCGCAGGGTGTTCATCATGGCGCGCGAAACCTCGGTCTATTGATCATCAAGCCTAGCCGCTTCTATATGAGAACCTGATGTTTCCTGTTCAATAACTCGGGGCTCCCGTGAACGTGAACCGCAGCGACCACCTTGCGAAGCCTTTGGCGCCGTCAGCCCGGCGCGCGCTCGAAGAGGCCGAGGCGCGGCGCAAGGCTCGGTCCGCCCCATCCCGGCCGCGCGAGCTCGGCGGTCCGGAAGAACCAGAGCCGACGCGCTACGGCGACTGGGAAAACAAAGGCATTGCCAGCGATTTCTAAGCCGGCAAAGGGGGACTGATGAGCCACAACGGCAAGGTGACTGCACTTTCGATTGCGCCTGAGGCACCGCTTGGCGAGCGGCTCGAAGCCTATTTCGGCAAGTGCCAGGAAAAGCTGGGTTTCGTTCCCAACGTGCTCGAGGCCTACGCTTTCAGCCCGGTCAAGCTCCAGGCCTTCGCCGATATGTACAACGACTTGATGCTCGCCGACTCAGGGCTCTCCAAGCTCGAGCGCGAGATGATTGGCGTCGTCGTGTCGAGCGCCAACCACTGCTATTACTGTCTGGTCGCTCATGGCGCGGCGGTGCGACAACTGTCCGGCGATCCGCAGCTCGGCGAGGTGCTGGTTGCTAACTACCGGGCTGCCGAGCTGTCGCCGCGGCACAGGGCGATGCTCGATTTCGCTTGGAAGCTGACCACCGCGGCGCATGAAATGGATGAACCTGATCGTGGGGCATTGCGGTCGCAGGGCTTCTCCGACCGCGACATCTGGGACATCGCCGCGGTCGCCGCCTTCTTCAACATGACCAACCGCATGGCGTCGGCCGTCGACATGCGCCCCAACCCCGAATATCACGCCGTGGCGCGCGGCTAAGGACGCACATTCATGGTCTTGGTGCTCGAGACCCGGCGCGATATCACCCTTGAGGCGGTGCGCCGGGTGGCCTGGCGCGGCGAGTCGGTGGAGATCGCCGAGCGGTCGCTGATCGTCATGGCCGAGGCCAGGGCGCGGTTCGATAGGCTGATCGAAGACCCCGACGTCGTCATCTATGGCGTGACCTCGGGCTACGGCCAGCACGCCAAGCATCGCCTGGAACCGGCCGCCCGCAAGGCGCACGCCCGGCGTCCGCCCGTCGCGGCGGCCGCCTCATGGGGCGACCCGCTGCCTGAGCGCGTCGTGCGGGCGATCCTGCTGGCCCGCCTGGCCAACTTCGTCGATGGGCACGCCGCGGTGACGCCTGAAGTGGCGCTCGGTGGGGCCCAGATGCTCGACGGCCGGCCGTTCCCCGCGGTGCCGGCGCGCGGGCAAGGCGGCGCGGGCGAGATCGTGGCGCTGTCCCACCTCTTTATCGGCTTGGCCAAGTCGGCCGAGCTGCATGAAAAGGACATGCTCTCGCTGGTCAACGGCTCTCCATGCGCCAGCGCTCTCCTCGCCGATGCAGCGCTGGCCGCGGCCGGGCGCCTGGAAATTGCGGCGCAGGTGCTGGCGCTCGCCGCGGAGGGGTTCAACACGCCGCTGAGCCACTTTGCCGAGGAACTCGAGGAGCTGTGGAACAACCCGTTCGACGGCTGGGCGCTGCAACGGCTGCGGGCACTGATCGCCGGCGGTCATGGGGGCCAGCGGCGCCCCTACCAGGCGCCGGTAAGCTTCAGGATCTTGCCGCGCATCCTGGGCCAGGCTCGCCGGGCGAGCCTCTTCACAGCCGAGGTGGCGAGCGAATCCCTCGGCGCGGTGAGCGACAACCCGGTTATGCTGCCGCCTGACGCCGACCATCCACTGGGCCAGGCAGTGAGCACCGGCGGCTATCACAATGCCCAGGCTCCCATGGCCATGGACCTGTTGACGGCGGCTTATGCCAATCTGTGCGTCATTGCGGAGCGCATGTCGGCCAAGCTTCTCGACGGCCAGATCTCGCTCCTGCCAGACCAGCTGGGTGTCGATTTGAGCGGACACTATCTCGGCTGCCTGCCCATGGCGATCACCGGCTACGAGGAAGAGGCACGCGGACTTGCCCAGGCGACCTTGCTGCCTGGGGCCGAGTCGGGCGGATTCGGCCAGAACGATGTCGCCTCGCCGGTGTTTCTGGCGTGGTCGAAGCAGGAGCGAGCCGGATTGCTACTGGAATGCGCGCTTGCCGCTCTGGCACCCATAGCGCTCAGGGCGCTGGACGTAACCGACCGACCGGTGCCGCAGCCGCTCGACGGTCTGGCCGGCGAGATCCGCCGGACCGTGTTCGAGCACGACCCCGCAAGCCCTCTCGGGCCGGCCACGGGCGCGCTCGCCAGCCGGCTCAGAGAGGGCATCTACGGCTGAGCTATCGGGTATCGACGACAGCGAAAAACTTTGCGGCCGCGGGCTCGCGGCGATACAACGCTGCCATGACCGGCTCGAGCCGCCTGCAAGGGGACGCAACGCTTGGCCGCCGAGGGCTCCGCAACGACATCGAGACGATCCGGAGGCATCTGGGCCGGCGTTCGATCGTGCTGGTGGGGCTCATGGGCGCCGGCAAGACCACCATCGGCCGGCGCCTGGCCCATTATCTCGCCATCCCGTTCGTCGATGCCGACACCGAGATCGAGACGGCAGCCGGTAAGACCATCCCCGAGATTTTCGCCGATCATGGCGAGATTCATTTCCGCGACGGCGAACGCCGGGTCATCGCCCGGCTGCTTCAGTCCGGCCCGCAGGTGCTCGCCACCGGCGGGGGCGCCTATATGAACGACGAGACCCGCAGCAACATTCGCAAGCTGGCAGTCTCGGTGTGGCTGAGGGCGGACCTGGAGCTGCTGCTCGACCGGGTCCGCAAGCGCACCAATCGGCCCTTGCTGAACACCTCCGACCCCGAAGCAGTCATGCGCCAGTTGATGGAGGACCGCTATCCGGTCTATTCGCAAGCCGATGTCCGGGTCGACAGTCGCAATGCCTCGCATCGCGCCGTAGTCTGCGACGTGTTGGCAGCGGTGGCGCGCTTTCTGGAGGACAAGGACGTCCAAATGACACCTTCCCCTGCCGCGACGGCACGGCCCGAAGGCTGGCTTGGCGCTGTCACCAGGGTGCCCGTGGCGCTCGGCGAGCGCAGCTACGAAGTCCTCATCGGCGAAGGGCTGCTTTCGCGCGCCGGGACGCTCATCGGGCCGCACCTGCGCCGGCCGCTGACCGCCATCGTCACCGACGAAAACGTTGCGCGCCACCACCTCGAAGCGCTGCGCCAAGGGCTCGCCGGCACCGGCGTCGCCAGCGAGGCGATCGTGTTGGCGCCCGGCGAGGCGAGCAAGAGCTTTGCCGAACTTGCCAACCTGTGCGACCGGCTGCTCGGTGCCGGCATCGAGCGCGGCGACTGCATCATTGCTCTGGGCGGCGGCGTGATCGGCGATCTGACTGGCTTTGCCGCGGCCATTGTGCGCCGCGGAATCGGGTTCATCCAAGTGCCTACTACACTGCTGGCCCAGGTCGATTCCTCGGTCGGCGGCAAGACCGGCATCAACTCGAGCCTCGGCAAGAACCTGATCGGCGCCTTCCATCAGCCGCGTCTCGTGATCGTTGATTCCGCCGTGCTCTCGACCCTGCCCCGGCGAGAGCTCGCCGCCGGCTATGCCGAGGTGGTCAAATACGGACTGATCGGCGATTCAAACTTCTTTGCCTGGCTGGAAGCGAACGCGGGCGAGCTTTTCGCCGGCCACCGCGGGGCGCGAGCCCACGCTATCCAGGTGAGCTGTCAGGCCAAGGCACGCATTGTCGCCGCTGACGAGACCGAGACCGGCGTTCGGGCACTGCTCAATCTCGGCCACACCTTCGGGCATGCCTTCGAGGCGGCAGCGGGATACGGCGAGCAGCTGTTGCATGGCGAGGCGGTAGCGGCCGGAATGGCCATGGCGTTCAGGTTCTCCGAGCGCATCGGGGCTTGCCGTCCCGGAACGGCCGAGAGGGTTGCGGCCCACCTTGCGTCGGTCGGCTTACCGACTGGACCTCGCGACCTTCCGGTCGACCTGCCGGGACCGGACGGGCTGCTCGCCATCATGCGCCAGGACAAGAAAGCCCGCGATGGACGGCTCACCTTGATTCTGGCCCGCGACATCGGCGAAGCGTTCATTGCGCCCGACGTCGCCGATGAAGACATCCTCAGCTTTCTCGGCGAGGAGCTGGGGCGGCCATGACGATGACGTTCGGCATCATCTTGGGAGGCGTCTTCGGCCTCGTCCTCATCTCGGCGTTCTTCTCCGGCTCGGAGACCGCGCTCACCGCCACTTCGCGTGCCCGCATGCACGAGATGGCGCGCCGCGGCGACCGGCGAGCCGCCATCATCAACACCTTGCGCGAAACGCCGGAACGATTGATCGGGGCCATTCTGCTCGGCAACAATCTGGTCAATATCCTTGCCTCGGCCCTCGCCACCATGGTGTTCGTGCAGCTATTCGGCGACGCCGGGGTGATCTACGCTACGCTGGTGATGACCACGCTCGTGCTGATCTTCGGCGAGGTGATGCCGAAAACCTATGCCATTACCTATCCCGATCGCGTCGCGCTTGCCGTCGGGCCGGTGCTGCGGGTTCTGGTGTCGGTGTTCGCGCCCGTGGTGATGGGGGTTGAGTATATCGTCAAGCGAGCCTTGCGCGTCCTCGGCGTCGATATCAGCCGGGCCGAGAACGTGCTCAGCGCCCGCGATGAGCTGCGCGGCGTCATTGCCCTGCAACACAAGGAAGGTGCCGTGGTGAAGCAGCACCGCGACATGCTGGGCGGTATCCTCG
>CAYWVA010000063.1:0-11796 GCA_964461545.1 uncultured Rhizobiaceae bacterium
GATGACAGCGATGAGGTCTCCAGCGGAGTCGTAGAACGCCAGATTGGTGGTGCCGGCTGCCCGGCCGAGAATATAGAGCAACTGGTTGGTCAGTGGCGCCATGTCGGCGATCTCGCGCCTGCCGAGAACGACGTTCTCGAACGGCTCGCTGACCCGCAGCGTCTGCGACTTTCCGATCGCGATAACCACCTTGCCGGTGCGCTGTCCCTCGGAGATGTTGATGACCTGACCTGCCGCCCAGGCCGGCGCCGCCATCAGCAGGATGAGGATCGGCAGCAGGCAGCACCGCGCCATGAGCCAGTGCTGCCACGTTTCCCTCAGCCGACCATGTTCCAAGATCACGTCCTTCCAACCCGCTTGCGACCCGGCACCGGTGCACAAATTAGCGTACTGGTTGTAGATCTCCAATGTCTCTATCTCAAGTTGGGTGGCGCGCCAAGGCCTTGCCGCCGGCGTCGAGCAATTCCAGGTTGTTCAGGATGTATGGATTGGCGGGATCTCTTTCATAAGCCTGGAGGAAGTTGCGCCGGGCTTCCGCGATGTTGCCGCGCAGCAGATTGGAGTAGCCGAGATTGTTGAGGATCACGGTATCGTAGCCGACCAGCCTGATGGCATTGCCGTAGGCGCGGTCAGCCAGGTCGAAGCGGCGTAGACGGTCATAGGATGCAGCCAGCCCGAGCCAGGCCTCTGCGTCAGTCGGCGTCAGTTCGACGGCCCGGCGGAAGTTCTGCTCCGCCAAGCCCCAGTCGCCGTTGCGGAAATGCACCTTGCCGGCCTTCACCGCGTCGTCCGACCCTCGAAACGCCGGATCGTGCTGCCGCAGGCCCGATTCAGCCAGCAGCCTTTGTTCTTGGGTGGCCAAAGCGCACCCGGCCACCAGCAGCAGGCCGCACGTCAGCCCGACAGCCTGCGCCCAACTCCGATACCGGCGCATCGCTTCCTCGCGGCTTGCCATATTCACCCATGCAGCTCGGCCCATCTGAATAATGGGATCAGCTTGGGTGAAAAGATTACGCCTCCTCAAGGGTGATGACAATCCTGCATTGCATACTTGCGCGATATTTCAATCTAGTGTTGCATTTGAGACACAATTTGCTGTGGACCGGCGACACCGGTGCCAGGGCTCCGGTGTCAGGAAAGCAGCGCGATGGCCCGGCGGATTAGTGTCACGGTGCCAGGGGTCATGGCGAGCTTGTCGAGGTCGCTGGCACCGACCCAGCGCACCGCAGCGGCATCGCTGCCGGGTCGCGCCTCGCCAGCCCGCCACACGGCCGCAAAGGTCGTCAGCACATAGTGATGGGCGATGTTGCCAGCGCAGTCGCGCTCGATCACGTCGACAGCGTCAAGCAGCATGCGGATCTCCGCCTCTACTGAGGTTTCTTCAGCGAGCTCGCGCAGGGCCGCCTGGTGCAGCGTCTCGCCCCATTCGATGCGCCCACCCGGCAGGCTCCACAGGCCACGCAACGGTTGGTGGGCGCGCTGGGCAAGCAGCGCCCGGGCGTCGCGGATCACGCAGATGCTCACCCCTGCCACAGGCCGGCCGGGCGGCGTCATGGCCGTCTCCTTTGTGGAACTGCCCGTTCAGTCGCGAGGTTTCAGCCGCACGGCATAGAGCTCCAGTCGGTGATCGACCAGCCGATATCCGAGCTGGCGGGCGACCGCCTCCTGCAGCCGCTCGATCTCTTCATTGCGGAACTCGATGACATCGCCGGAATTCAGGTCGATCAGGTGGTCATGGTGCTGATCGCTAGCCTCCTCGTAACGGGCGCGCCCGTCGCGGAAATCGCGGCGCTCGAGGATGCCGGCGTCCTCGAAGAGTTTCACGGTGCGGTACACCGTGGCGATCGAGATCCGGCTGTCGACGCTCGAGGCCCTGCGATAGAGCTCCTCAACATCGGGATGATCCTCCGATTCGGCGATCACCTGAGCGATGATGCGGCGCTGCTCGGTCATCCGCATGCCTCGGTCCTGGCAGGCCTGTTCAATGCGATTCATGCAAGCTGTATACGCCGCGCATCCGGCATGCGCAAACCGCGAGACGTCAAAGCGCAAGGCGCATGACGATGCCATCCTCGGCTCCATCCTGGCCTTGCGCGTAGTAGCCGCGGCGCACCCCGGCAGCGGTAAAACCCAAAGCCCGGTAGAGCGCCTGGGCGGCGTCATTGCGCGCCGCAACCTCGATGAACAGCGAGCGCACCCCGGCGGCCTTGAGCCTGTCGATCAGCCGACCGACGAGCGCTCTGGCAACGCCGCGGCGGCGGAACGCCGAGCCGGTGCCGATGGAAATGATCTCGGCTTCATCGGCGGCGCGTCTGGCAAGGGCAAAGCCGGCCGGCCGATCCCGTTCTGCTTCAGGCGCTACAATGGCGATCAGCGCGATGGCGCCGGGAACAGCCATCAGCCGGGCCATGTCGTCAGCCGACCAGCCGTCCTCGAAGCACTCAGCATGGAGCGCCGACACGAGGGGCGCCTGCGCCGCCGTCACTTCGATGATCGAGACCCGCCCGGGACTTCGCGCCGGCAACCTGGCGCCGGGCGGCCTCAGGTAGACAGGTTGCGGCGGCTCCGGCTCAGGGGCGAGTTTGATGGCCGCTTCGGCGATGCGGGCGGCATCGGGCAGGTCGGGAAGGCGGGCCCGGACCACATCGGCTGTGCCTCCGGCCAGTTCGACAAAGCGGTCGGCGCCGGTGCCCACCACCAGGCTCCCGGCAGGCACGAGGCCGGCGGCATCGTCATGGCGGACCGCACAAGGGGCCACCAGCAACGCACCTTCGGCCGACCAGACGGCAAGATAGAACTCGCCGCGCCGGGCATCGATGAGGCTGGCGATGGGGCGCTGCTCGGGGTTGTCGGCGACATTGAGCCGAATCGCCTCGAGGCTGGTGAGGCCGCACACGGGCGTGCCCAGCGCCAGCCGCAGTCCGCGCGCCAGCGAAAGCCCGATGCGCACGCCCGTGAAGGTGCCGGGACCGACCGTCACGGCGATGCGCCCCACCCGCGCAAGCTCCACGGCGCTCTCTTCCAGTACGCCGCGCACCATGCCGACCAGCACCTCGGCATGGCCGCGCTCGAGGGGCTCGAAGCGTCGAGCCAGCAGGCGCCCTGCGCCGGCATCGAAGACGGCTGCAGAGCAGGCGCTGAGCGTGGTGTCAAAAGCGAGAATCAGCAGCGGATGCGGCCAGCGTCAAAACGGGCGGACCTCGGTGACTTCGGGCACGAAGTGGCGCAGCAGGTTCTCGATGCCGTGCTTGAGCGTCGCGGTCGAACTCGGGCAACCGGAACAGGCGCCGCGCATGTTGAGGTAGACCACGCCGTCGCGATAGCCGTGGAACGTGATGTCGCCGCCGTCCTGGGCGACCGCCGGGCGCACGCGGGTGTCGAGCAGCTCCTTGATGGTCTGGACGATCTGACCGTCCTTCTCGGAGAAGAACTCGCCCGTGTCGCGGTCTTCGGTTGCCTCGTTGAGGACGACCGGCGCCCCTGACAGATAGTGCTCCATGATGACGCCGAGGATGGCCGGCTTGAGCTGCTGCCACTCTGCCTCGCCTTCGCCCTTGCTCACGGTGATGAAATCGGCGCCGAGAAACACACCGACGATGCCGCTGATGGTGAACAGGCGCTCGGCCAGTGGCGAATCGGCGGCCTCGTCGGCCGAACGGTACTCGCGCGGCGGCCCGCCGGTCACCGGCTTGCCGGGGATGAACTTCAATGTGGCCGGGTTCGGCGTCGCTTCGGTCTGGATGAACATGGCTCTCTCCCTGCCGTCGGCAGCGGCCTCGGCACTTTAGAATGGCTATAAAAAGAATATAGGGCAGCGCGCCACACAAGTCCACCCGTGGCAATCGGCTTTTGCCGCCAAGTCTTGACGGTCAGATCGCTGCGATCACCGTCATTCGAGGCTCAAGCGCATGAGCGGCCGGCCGGCTTTGCGGTGCGCGACTTCGGCGAAGCCAGCCTTTGCAAACACTCGGGTCGAGCCGACGAACAGCCCGATGGAGCGGGAATCGCCCGACTGGTTGATCGGACATACTTCGATACGCCGGGCACCGCCGGCGCGGGCGAACTCGATGCCACCGTCCACCAGCCGATGTGTCAGGCCTCTGGCGCGCCATCGGGTGCGGATGAAGAAGCACGAAATCGCCCACACCGACGGGTCGGCCGCGTCGTGGGGATCGAGCGGCGCGGAGGCTCGAGCCTTGTTGTTCCATTCGGGAACATCGGCGCGCGGGCCGATCTGCATCCAGCCCACCGCCAGTTGCCCGGCCACCGCCAGCACCCCGGGAGGCGGCCCGGCCTCGATTCGCGCCCTGATAATGGCCTTGTTACGGTCCTTGTCATTTTGCCTCCTGACCGACGGCGGCAGGCGGAAATACGTGCACCAACAGCCGTAGCAGGCCCCCTGTTTGCCGAACAGGTCTTCAAACTGCGGCCACCGTTCAGGCGTCGCAGGGACGACCTCAATCTGATCAGCTCCATCCACCATCTCCAACCACCAAGCCGTCTCGACCGCGCTTACGAGCGCACGAAGCCGACGATGCGTTTCACCTCGTCATAGACCGGCTCGGCCAGGGCGCGGGCCCGGGCGGCGCCGTCGCCCAGCACCCGGTCGATGTGGCCGGGATCGGCCAACAGCCGGGTCATCTCGCCACCGACGGGGGCCAGCTTGGCTACGGCAAGGTCGGCCAGCGCCTGCTTGAAGGTCGAGAACTGGGCACCGCCGAAATCCTTCAGCGTATCCGCCGCCGTCTCACCGCTCAGCGCGGCATAGATGCCGACCAGGTTGTCGGCCTCCGGCCGGCCGGCCAGCCCTTGCGGTTCGCCGGGAAGCGGCTCGGGGTCGGTCTTGGCCTTGCGGATCTTCCTGGCAATGGTGTCGGCATCGTCGGTGAGGTTGATGCGCGACAGGTCGGAGGGATCGGACTTCGACATCTTCTTTGTGCCGTCGCGCAGCGACATGACCCGCGTCGCCGGGCCGGTGATGAGCGGCTCGGTCAGCGGAAAGAAGCCGTTTCGGTAGCCGGCGGCGCGGATCGAGTCGGCAAAATCGTTGTTGAACTTCTGGGCGATGTCGCGGGTGAGTTCGAGATGCTGCTTCTGGTCCTCCCCCACCGGAACATGGGTGGCGCGATAGGCGAGAATGTCGGCGGCCATCAGATTGGGATAGGCATAAAGCCCGACCGAAGCGGCCTCGCGGTCCCTGCCGGCCTTCTCCTTGAACTGGGTCATGCGACTGAGCCAGCCGAGGCGGGCCACGCAATTGAAGATCCAGGCAAGCTCGGCGTGCTGCGGCACCTGGGACTGATTGAAGACGATATGCTGCTCAGGGTCGATGCCGGCGGCCAGGAAGGCTGCGGTCACCTCGCGGGTGTTGCGCGCCAGCTCGGCCGGGTCCTGCCACACCGTGATGGCGTGGAGATCGACGACACAGTACAGGCAAGCGAAGGACTGCTGCAGCTCCACGAAGCGCACGATGGCGCCGAGATAGTTGCCGAGATGCAGGTTGCCGGTCGGCTGCACGCCGGAAAACACGCGCGGGGTTGGGTCGTCCATCAGCAGGTCCTTGGGGCGGGGTGCTGTTTGTCGCCAGAAGCGCCGCGCTATATGCCCGCAAACTCGGGCCATGCCAAGCGCTTTGCCCCCAGGCTCCTGCCTAGCCTGGGCGGCGCAGCGCCTCATTGAGCAGGCGGGGGCGGAAGGCGCCGGTTGCCCAGGTGAGGGCGAAATAGGCAACCGATCCCGCCGCCACCAGCCCAAGCAGAAGCCCGACGCGCACCGACAGCGCCACCTCGGCGCTGAACGACCCGTCCCACCAGGACGCCAGCGCGAACACCAGGGCGCCCATGACAAGGCTGGAAAGCCCGATGCGCGGCAGGTTGCGGCGCAAGCCCGGATCGGCGTGGAAATGGCCGCGGCGGCTCAAGGTAAAGCCGAGCAGACCGGCGTTGAGCCAGGCCGCCACGGTGGTGGCGAGTGCAATGCCGACATGGCCGAGGACCGGAAACATCGCCAAAGCACCGGCAATGTTCAGGCTCACCGAATAGAGGGCGAAAATCATCGGGGTGCGGGTGTCCTCGCGGGCAAAGAAGCCGGGCTGAAACACCTTCTGCAGCACAAACGCCGGCAAGCCGGCCGCAAAGGCCGCCAACGCCAGTGCCGTTGCGGTGGTGTCGGAGCGCTCGAAGGCGCCGCGCTCGAACAGCACCTGCACGATGGGCTGCGGAATGACGATGAGCGCCACCGCGGCCGGAATGGTGAGGAACAGGGCAAACTCGAGGGCCCGGTTCTGGCTCGCCTGCACGCCGGCATCGTCGCCCGCCCGCAGCCGGCGCGACAGCTCCGGCAACAGCACGATGCCGATGGCCACGCCCACCACGCCGAGCGGCAGCTGATAGACCCGGTCGGCATAGTACAGCCAGGAGGGCGCGCTGGCCTGCAGCGAGGCGACGATGGTGCTGATGACAAGGTTGAGCTGCATGACTCCGCCGGCGATGACGCCGGGGATGCCGAGGGTGACGAGGCGGCGCACGCCGGGGGTGATCACCGGGCGGCGAATTTTGAGCCGCATGCCGGCCTTCACGCACGCCACCCACAGCAGTACGAACTGGACGAGCCCCGCCACGGCAACGCCCCAGGCCAGCGCCAGGCCGGTGGCCGGCTCATCGCCCCAGCCCATGAACCTGGCAAGGCCCAGCGCGCCGATCAGCACCAGGTTGAGCAGCACCGGAGCCGCCGCGGCCATGGCGAAGCGGTGCAGACTGTTGAGCACGCCGCCCAGCAGCGCCACCAGCGACATGAACAGGAGATAGGGAAAGGCGATGCGGGTAAGCAAAACGGTGAGGTCGAACTTGTCCGGGTCGGCCACGAAGCCCGGGGCCAGGAGCAGGATCAGCAGCGGCATGGCAATTTCGGCCAGCGCCACCACGGCGAGCAGCACCACGAACAGCATGGCAAAGATCTCTTCGGCGAAGCGGCGGGCGGCCGTCTCGCCCTCGCCTTCCAGGCGCCTGGCGAACAGCGGCACGAAGGCGGCGTTGAAGGCGCCCTCGCCGAACAGGCGCCGGAACAGGTTGGGAAAGCGGAACGCCACCACGAAGGCGTCGGCGACCGGCCCGGTCCCAAGGATCGAGGCCATGAGCACGTCGCGCACGAATCCAAGCACGCGGCTCGCCATGGTGAGCCCGCCGACGGTGGCTACTGACCGGATGAGCGACATGGTTCGGCTTGCGGACTCCCCCGGCACTTCATCGCCCCAGCACAGGCTGGAAGCCAATGGGGCGTTTCTGCCCACCGAAGCGCTCTATTGAATTGCCAGCTTTCGCTGTTCTCGTGAGTCCCCGCGGTTGCCGCCTCCCCACCTTGGGACAATAGTACTGAATTACCAAGCCTCGCTGCGGTCCTGGCTGTCAAGAGGAGGACGCTGCGATGACAAGAAAGTGGAAGACGCCGCCGCTATAGCGCTGGAGCACCGGCACGACTCCGTCTGGGAAATGTCAGCTATGATTGGGATGAGCGCAACGGGGGAGCACATGGCAAGAAACGACGAACTGATCCGCATGACGGCCACGGAGGCAGTCGCACGCCTGAAGACGGGTGAGATACGGCCGCTCGATCTGGTGGAGGCCGCCGCAGCACGCATCGAAGCTGTCGAGCCGGCGGTCAATGCCCTGCCGCACATCTTTCTCGATCAGGCCCGCGATCAGGCCAAGGCCTTTCCTGAAGTGACGCGGCTCCATCCGGCGCCTGAGGATCCGGGCTGGCTGGCCGGCCTGCCGATCGCTGTGAAGGACTACAACGACGTTGCTGGCCAGCCGACGACATATGGCTCCCCGCTGTTTGCCGGCAATGTTGCGATACGCTCCGACATCACCGTTGCGCGTCTCCAGTCGCAAGGCGCCATACCGCTGGCAAAGTCGAATGTGCCGGAGTTCGCCGGTGCCAACACGTTCAATCCGGTTTACGGGGCGACGCTCAATCCCTGGAACCACTCGCGCACCTGCGGCGGCTCTTCCGGCGGCTCTGCGGTGGCGTTGGCGACAGGCGAGGTTTGGCTGGCCACGGGCAACGATCTTGGCGGCAGCTTGCGCATCCCTGCCAGCTACTGCGGCATCGTCGGCTTGCGCCCCAGCGTCGGGCGGGTGCCGCGGCCAGCCAGCCTTCTGCCGTTCGATCCGCTCTGGGTAGAGGGGCCGATGGGCCGCACCGTGGCCGATGTCGCTTTGATGCTTGATGCCGAATCAGGTGCCTCGCCGGCCGATCCACTCGCACTTTCGTCCCCGGCCGTGCCCTTCGCTGAGGCGGTCCGCAATCCAAAGTCCCTGAAGCGTATCGGCTTTACGCCAGACCTCGGGCAGGGTCGAGCGGTGGACAGCGAAGTCGAAGCGCTCTGCCAGGCGGCCGCCTGGTGCTTCGCCAACATGGGCGTCTCGGTGGAGCCAGCCTGTCCGGATCTCACCGACGGCATCGACTGTTTTCAGGTGCTGCGCGCTCAGCTCTTCGCCGCACTGCGCGGCGGCCTAGTGGAGAGGCATCGCGACGAGATCGCGCCGGAAATCGTATGGAACCTGGAGAAGGGCCTGAACCTCTCCGCCGAGGAGATCCAGCGTGCCGAGCGGCAGCGCCAGCGCATTTATCACGCGGTCGTCCCATGGTTCGGCGACTACGATCTGCTCGCCTGCCCGACCGTGGCCCTGCCACCGTTTCCGGTCGAGCAGCGCTACCCCACAGAGATCAACGGCGAGCCGCTCACCACCTACATCGACTGGATGTTCCTCACTTTTGTCCTGACCCTGACCGGCTGCCCGGCGATTTCGGTGCCGTGCGGTTTCACCGGGGGCGGATTGCCGGTGGGGCTGCAGCTCATGGGTCCACCGGGCGGTGATGCCGCACTCCTGGGCGCCGCTCGGCTGCTCGAGGAGGCACTCGATGTCGCCCGGTTCGGGCCGCTCGAACCACGCCAGCCCGTATAGGGACACGGGCTAGTGCCTGTAGCCGTGGGCAGAGGTTTCAGGCCGGGCCGTTAGCGGCAGTATCGGCCGGTGCCGCTCTTGCCACGCCGAGCCAGGTCGAGATGGAAATGATCGGTATGGTAGGCGTCGGAGCCGGGGCCGAGCACGGTGTGGAAATATGTGCAGGCGGCGTTGCGCACGTCGCTGAGGAACTGGGCGTCCGGAGCGTCCTCATCCTCGCGCGGACCGACGGCCAGCCAATCATCGCTGCCGATCCTAAATGCCGCGATGTCGATGGCGTTGCCGATGGCATGTTCGCTGAGCCGGGCGCCTGGCGCATGGTTGCGGGCGCGACACACATACGAGCCGGCGACCCGCAGTCCGGTCACGCGTGCGCCCAGATGCGCCTGCGCTACCGGCTGCACCGCCGTCTCCACCCATTGTGCGAGCGCCTTGGCGACCGGGCAGCGGACCCTTGCCGGCGGCGACAGGTCGATTGCCTCCCCGTCTTGGCCAATCGCCGCAAGCCGCAGGGGCCAGCGCATGCCACAGGGCTCCTCATGGATCGGCGGCAGAACCTCGGCCGCGATACCCGCCTGATGCAGACCGCTCATGCAAGCGGCATGCTCGTCAGGCATGAGCCGAGGGAGGCCCGCCTCCTCGGCAACAGCTGAACGCGCCGAACGTTCGGGCTTCGGCTGGGGCAGCGGCGCGCTGATGTCCCTGGCAGCAACATCGGCAGCCGCGTTGTCCTCGCCATCGCCAGGGCGCGGCCTTGGCAGCGGCACAAAGCTTTCCGTCGCCATTGTCATGTGAGGGGCACCGACCACCTGTGGCGGGTCCGAATGCGCGGCTGCGAGCAGGGTGGCCATAGCCACCGCAACGACAGTGCCAGATGTCATAGTGGTGGCCATAGCGCACCGCGGCCCTCGGCGTCCAGCACGACACCAGGCTGCCGGCCATGTGCGTCAGTCCAACTGCTGGCGACGAGCGGCCTGCCGTTTCAGAGCCTGCCCGCCCGATCGGTCCCTGCTATTATGCTCCTGGTCACGCCGCAAAGATCGGGAGAATGTGCATGTGGTTGAAGGGTGGTCGATTCTACGATGCGACGAAGGGCGAGTTCCGGTCCGGCGACCTCAAGATAGAGGGCACGCGAATCGCTGAGATCGGAACGGCCCCGCGCGATGCCCCCCACACCATCGATCTCGACAGCGCCTGGCTGTTGCCGGGCTTCTTTGACTGCCATGTCCACATCTGCGTCGACACCTACAGTCCCAACCCGAACAATCCCTGGGGCAACGTGCTTCCGGGAACCATCGCGCTGTTTGCCGCCAATGCGGCCCGCAAGATGCTGTTGTGCGGCATCACCACGGCGCGCGAGGTCGGCGGCTGGGACTATCACGAGATCGCGGTTCGCGAGGCGATCAATTCAGGGATGATACCCGGCCCGCGGCTATTCTGCTCCGGCAAGATCCTGACCATGACCTCGAGCTCGACGCCCTATTACATCGGCATGTACGAAGAGTGCGACGGCCCCGCCGAGGTCAGGAAGGCGGCGCGCAAGCAGCTCGCCATGGGCGCCGATCTCATCAAGCTGCTGGTCACCGGCGCGGTCACCTCGACCAGCTATGAGCGCTATGACGCGATCCAGCTGCGTCCCGACGAGATCGCGGCGGCCGTCGAGATTGCAAACGACAACTTCACCCATGTCGCCGCCCATGCGCACGCCCTGGCCGGCATCCGCAACGCCGTGGAATGCGGCTGCCGCACGGTGGAGCACGGCAGCTACGGCGATGAGGCGGTGTACCGGCTGATGGCCGAACGGGAGTGCTGGCTGGTTCCGACCATGTGCATCACCACGGCGATGTTTGCCGACCCTGATTTCGCTGCCAGGGTGCCGCCGCACATCCGCGACCGCTACCGCGACATCCACACTTTGAGGGTCGAGATGCTGAAGACGGCGAAGCACTGCGGCGCCAAGATCGCCATGGGCACCGACGTCGGCACGCCCGGCAATCACGCCGGCGACAACATGCAGGAGCTCGAAGTGATGGTCAACGAGTGCGGCTTCAACCCGCAGGAGGCGATCTGGTCAGCGACCATGGAGGCGGCCCGGATGATGGGGCTCGATGGCGAGCTAGGCTCACTCGAACCAGGCAAGATCGCCGACATCATCGCTGTGGCAGAAAATCCGCTCGATGACATGGCGGCGCTGCGCGGCGTGTTCTTCGTGATGAAGGACGGGACCGTCCACCGCAACGATCGGGCGAAACCGGCGGCGGTCACTCCTAATATCGATTCTACGGTGAGACCTGGTCGCCTATAGGGTTCTCGGCCTGGTCGGCGCGCAGCACGTCCAAGAGCCGCTGCACGATCGCCTCGCGGCGCGCCGCATTGGTGATCTTGGCGCCGGTGAGGTCGGTGACGTAGAACACATCGACGGCGCGCTCCCCGAAGGTGGTGATGTGGGCCGAGCCGATGTTGAGATTGAGGCGCCACAGGGCTTCGGTGAGGTCGTAGAGCAGTCCGATGCGATCGAGGCCGTTGACCTCGATCACGGTGAGGCGGTTGGAGGACTCATTGTCGATGATGACCCGCGGCTCGACCGAGAACGGCCGTAGCCGATGGCGCGGCTTGGCCTGGTCGGCAATTACCGCGCCGATCCGGATCTCGCCCTTCACCGCCTTTCGGATGAGCGCCACGATGCGCTCGGCTCGCCGGCGCTCATCGGATTCTGCCTGGAATTCGCGCTGTACCAAAAGGGTGTCGAGGGCCACCCCGTCGGTGGTGGTGAAAATCTGGGCGCTGGCGATATTGGCGCCCGCCGCGGCACAGGCACCGGTGAGCAGCG
>CAYWVA010000064.1:0-11697 GCA_964461545.1 uncultured Rhizobiaceae bacterium
CATAGTTGCCCGCCACCAGATTGGGGATGATGGTGTCCCAGTCGTTGATCACCCATTCGCAGGTAAGATTGGCGCGGGCGCACAGCTCGTCGCCGAGCTCGCGCTCGAACCCGTCCAGCTGGTTGGCGTCATTGATGAAGTTCCACGGCGGGTAAGCCCCCTCGGTGCCCAGGCGGACGGTCTGCTGCGCAAAAGCCGCGCCGGTGCTGAACGCGAAGGCGGCGACGGTGACGGCCAGTATAAGTCTCTTCATGATCGGTCTCCTTGTTGGCAGGCTCGCACACTTCATGCTTCGGCGGCGCTGAGAAAGCCGCGCAGCCGCGCGGTCTTGGGGTTGCCGAAGAGCCTCTCAGGCGGGCCCTCTTCCTCGACGCGCCCTTCATGCAGGAACACTACGTGGTGGGAAACATCTGCCGCAAGCCGCATGTCATGGGTCACCAGAAGCATGGTGCGGCCCTCCTCGGCCAATGCCCTGATGACCCGGACCACCTCCTGCTCAAGCTCCGGGTCGAGTGCTGAGGTGGGCTCATCGAACAGCAGCGCGCGCGGCTCCATGCACAGCGCCCGGGCGATGGCGGCGCGCTGCTGTTGGCCGCCCGACAGCTGCGCCGGATAGGCATGGGCCTTGTCGCCGATGCCGACCTTTTCGAGCAGCGCCCGGGCTCGTTCCTCGACATCACGCCGGGATTGGCGCAGCACGGTGAGCGGCGCCTCCATGACATTCTGTAGGATGGTCATATGCGCCCATAGGTTGAACTGTTGGAACACCATGGCGAGGTTGGTGCGGATGCGAATCACCTGGCCCCTGTCGGCGGCGTGGCGGTCCCGGCCCTCGCCCTTCCACTGCACCGGCTCGCCCTCGAACAGGACGTCGCCCTGCTGGCTGTCTTCGAGCAGGTTGCAGCAGCGCAAGAGGGTCGACTTGCCCGAGCCCGACGAGCCAATGAGCGAAACCACATGGCCGCGCAGGGCGGCCATATCGACGCCCTTGAGCACCTCCAGGTCGCCGTAGCTCTTGTGGAGGTCGCGGAGCTCGATGACGGGCGGATCATGTTTGGACACGAGAGCCATTTGTGCATGTGACTTTCGCCTGCAGTAGGGCGCAAAAATCGTTAAAATGCAATGATGCCCGCCATACCCCGCGGAGGTTGCGGAACCTGGGCAGGCCGCTAAATCACGGCCGACCCGATATCAGAGCAAAGGTTGTCTGCTGCGCTGGGCAAAGCCTGCGGATCGACTCGCTTGAGCTTGGGCGGCGACAATCCTGGCGGTCAAGAAATCACGCAGCCAAGCCAGGTCGCCGCGGCTGAGGCCCTGGCCGACATGCATGCTGCCGCGATCGCTCTCGATGACAAGGACAAGGCTGCCGGCCTTGCCACTCCGGTACATGCGCACGCCTTCAATCTGCGATATGTCCAGCGCCAGAGGATCCGCGGGATTCCAGCGCCAAGTGTCATTGATTTCGATGCGTTCAGGCGTGATGGCGATCGCCCGCGGTGAGGTGGCGTCCTTCCAGCGCGCCAAGCCAACGCCCGCCAAAACCGCCACCCCGGCCGCCGCCAGCGGCCAACCGTCGGGGTTCAGAAAGCCTGTCGCCATGAAGGGCAGCGAAAACATCGCTAACAGTGCGTAGCCCGCCATTGGAATGCGGCCGTGCTTCAGCTCTATGCGCACGGTCCCCGTCATAGTGTCATCGAGGACCTTGATGCTCGGCGGAGGCGGGGCAGCCGGCACATCACCGCCCGGCAGTCGGCCGGAACGTATGTGCTCGGCGAGCGGCGCGTCCAGGGCTCCTGCCGGCCGGGACACGATCCGGTCATCGTCGAGCTGCATGGCCGGCAGGCGCAGCCGATCGGCCAGGGATTCCCAGCACTTGCGCACCGGCCTGTCGCCGGGAACCACATGCAGCGGAAGGTCGTAAGCGGGATCGGCGTGCAGCAGCTGAATGATCTGGTAGGTGGTGGAACTGTTCTTGTGATGGACCGTGTGCTCGCGCTGCAGGACGCCGACATAGTCGCGATAAGCTACCGACCAGCGCCGCGAGCCGGTCACGTTGCGTTCGGCAACCTCCACCCCGGTCTCCCCGAAGGTCACTGTTTGGCGCCTGTACAACTGGACAAGGCCGGCAGCGATCAACCCGGCGCCGATGAGCGGGAACACGGCCGCACTGACGAAAGCGACAGGATCGGCAGCTTGCGCAATCGTTTCCAAGAGGCCCCATGTGGAACTGAGCAGGAGCAGCCCGGCGGCGCAGATGACGAATGCGCCGAGGGGAGACGGCGACAGGTCGAGTTGAATGGGAAGCCGCTCGGCTGCGACCTGTGGCTGCCGGGTGAGCCAGCTCGCCGGAATCCGGCGGCTGGCAACAGGCTGACTGATAGTAGCAATGGCATCCATGGACATGATTGTCGCTTTGGCCACCTAATCGGTGGTTAAGGCTTCCGAGCTTGGCGAAGGCGAGGCATCGAGCCGGCTTATCGGGGCGAGCCAGCCGCCTTCGATCGGCAGCGTGTGGCAGTAATTCGCCGGCTTGACGGGGCCGCAGCCGAGCCTCGATGATGGGCCGGGACAACCGGGGCGGACACCGTCATGCAGATGTGGGCGACGTTTGCGGTGATCGGCGCCGCCATCGTGCTGTTCGCATTGGAGTGGGTGGCCGTCGAGATCATCGCCCTTGGCGTCATCATCGCCCTGCTCCTGCTGTTCTACTTCTTCCCGGTCATTGGCCCCGCGGGCCTTCCTGCCATCACGCCTGAGGACATCCTGGCCGGATTCGCCAACCCGGCCCTGATCACGATCCTGGCGCTGCTGGTGATCGGCCAGGCACTGCATCAGACAGGTGCGCTCGAGGAACTGTCGAACCGCATCATCCCGCAGGGGCGGCGTCGGGCGAACGCCACGTTGTGGCTCCTGCTGCTGATTGCAGCGGTGATCAGCGCTTTCATGAACAACACGCCGGTGGTGGTGATATTCATACCGGTCCTGGCAGCCCTTGCGAACCGCTTCGGCGCCGGCGCCGGCAAGGTCCTCATGCCGCTGTCGTTCATGTGCATTCTCGGCGGCATGACGACCCTGATCGGCTCCTCGACCAATCTGCTGGTTGCCAATGCCGCGGCGCGCGAAATCGGCTATCAGATGAGCTTCTTCGAGCTCACCATTCCAGGCGCATTCCTGGCCGTCATCGGTATCGTCTACACACTGCTGGCCGTGCCGCGGCTTCTGCCGCGCAGTCCAGTGCCGTCACCGTCCGGTAGCGAGGTCGACGGTCGCCAGTTTCTCGCCCAGCTCGACGTCACACCCGGCCATCCGCTTGAGGGCATGAGCTCGATCGGGGGTATGTTTCAAGCCTTGCGCGACCTCACCGTGCTGAGGATCGAGCGCAATGGCCAGGCCCTGCCGCCGCCTTACGCGGACCTTGAATTCAAGGCCGGCGACACGTTGGTCGTGGCCTCCACCCGCAAGGCCCTCACTCAGCTGCTGAAGGTGCATTCGGAACCGGTGAGTGCTGAAAGTCAGCCTGCTGTCCCGGCCCACACAGCGCCCGCGACGCGCCAGCCGCCGAACCTCGTGATGGCCGAGGCCGCGGTCGCCCCCAACTCGCGGCTGGAGGGCCGCTTCCTCCAGCACATCAACTTCAAGGCCCAGACCGGCTGCACCATCGTCGGGCTGCGGCGTCACCGACGCATGCTCCGGGCGCGCATGGACGCGATCCGCCTCGAGGCCGGCGACGTGCTGTTGATCCTCGGACCGCAGGACCGGGTGCTCGAACTGCGCAGCGACCGCGATCTGCTGGTGCTGGAGGGCTCCGTCACGCGGGTGCCGCACTTTGCCGGTGCCGCGCCGGCACTCGTCATCTTCGCGCTAACGGTGCTTGCTGCCGCGACAGGCCTTGTGCCGATCGTGATCGCCGCACTGTGCGGGGCCGGCGTCACGATCATCGCCGGCTGCCTCAATGTCCGCCAGGCGACCCGGGCGCTCGACCGCCAGATCATCCTGCTGGTGGCGGCGAGCATCGCCATGGCACGGGCGCTTGACACGACCGGTGGAGCAAACTTCCTCGCCTCTCATTTGGTCCAGGCGCTCTCCGGCCAGGGCGCCGCTGTCATCCTGTCAGCGCTGTTTTTGCTCGTGGCGGTGCTCACCAACGTGCTGTCAAACAATGCCACGGCCCTGCTTTTCACCCCGATTGCGATCAGCACCGCAGACGCCCTTGGGGTCGATCCGGTGCCGTTCATCCACGCCGTCATTTTTGCCGCCAACTGCCCGTTTGCGACGCCCGTCGGCTATCAGACCAATCTTCTGGTGATGGGGCCGGGAAATTATCGTTTCATGGATTTCGTTCGCGCCGGCACACCGCTATTGATCATTATCTGGCTTGCCTTCACCATGTCGGCGCCGTGGTATTATGGGCTCTGACCGTGACGGGATCGTAAACGTGAGCATCGAGCGCCGTAATTTTCCCCAGTTTTTCATCACCGCCCCTGCGCCTTGCCCCTACCTGGCAGGCAAACTGGAGCGCAAGGTGTTCACCCACTTGATGAGCGCCGATGCCCAACAGCTCCATGACAGTTTGTCGCAGGGCGGCTTCCGCCGCAGCCAAAACATCGCATACAGGCCAGCCTGCGAGGGCTGCTCGGCCTGCGTCTCAATTCGCATTCCGGCGGCGGGCTTCAAGTGGAGCAGGGGATTTCGTCGGACCTGGGGCGCCAATCGCGATCTCACGGCCCAGATTGCTCCTGCCAGGGCGACCAGCGAGCATTACGCTTTGTTCCGGCGCTACCTCGACGCCCGTCACGGCGAAGGCGGCATGGCCGACATGACGCTGCTCGACTTCGCCGCCATGGTCGAGGAAACGTTTGTCGACACGCGCCTGATCGAATACCGGCTCAGGCCGAAGATCTCCCTGGCAGGACCCGACGACCGGCGCGGCACGCTGGTTGCCGTCGCCCTTACCGACGTGCTGCACGATGGACTGTCGATGATCTACAGCTTCTTTGATCCTGATTTCAACGCCCGTAGCCTTGGCACCTTCATGATCCTGGAGCATGTGGACCGGGCCCGCCGCATGGGGCTGGCCTATGTCTATCTTGGCTATTGGGTCGTGGGCTCAAGCAAGATGGACTACAAGGCGCGCTTCCTGCCCCAGGAGCGTTTGCTGCGGGATGGCTGGACCCTGGTCGACGACGAAGCCTAGCCCCCGCCCGGTGCCGAGCTCTGCAGCGCGCTCGAGCCATCTTACTGCGGTCGTAACACTCTTCTGGTAACCAGCAGAACCTATACCTGGGTCAATTCGCCCAGCGCCAGCTTCAGGATCGCGCATGCAGCAGCGTCGGCAAGCCATGAGCCTACATCAGAAGGGTGTCCTGCTGACCGGCTTTGGCGGGATCCTGTTCACGTTCGACATCCCCCTGCTGCGGCTGGCCGGAGACGATGCCTGGACGCTGATCTTTGGTCGCGGCATGTTCCTGTGTCTGGCGATCACCGGCTGGTGGCTGTTCTGGTGCCGCATGCGCGGACACAAGTTGCCGTTCATCAACGGGCGCGCCGGGCTCATCGTGGCGGTCACCAACACCCTTGCCAATCTGATGTTCATCGCCGCGGTGACCATGACCACGGCGGCCAATCTCGTCTTCATTTTGGCACTCAACCCGATCATCTGCGCCATTCTCAACAGGATCTTCCTTGGCGAGAGGATGCATCACTGGACCTGGGCGGCAGTCATCATGTCGTTTCTCGGCGTCATCGTCATCGGGCTGGACGGGATGACCACCGGGACGATTGTCGGCGACCTCCTGGCGTTCGGCGTGGCGCTGATGACAGCGACCGCGCTAACGGTCATTCGAAAGTCCGGCAAGAACGTCGTCACCAGCCTGGCGGTGGGCAGCTTCGCGTCTGCGCTGATCGCCTCGTTGTGGGCGGCACCGCTGGCCTTGTCGTTTGCCGGCTGGGGTTGGGTCGGACTCAACGGCCTGATCGTCATTCCTGTCGCCTCGGCCCTTATCGCGCTCGGGCCGCGCTACCTTCCGGCCCCCGAAGTGGCGATGTTCTTTCTGCTCGACACCTTCCTGACCCCGCTATGGATCTGGATGATCTTTGGCGAGTTGCCTACCCCGATGAGCGTGGTAGGCGGCAGCATCGTCATTGTGACTCTCACCGCACACAGCCTGTGGCGGTTCATGGGCAGCGGTCCAGCTCCCGCAATCGAGCTGTCGGTGCGCGGATCCTCACAGCCGTAAACATTCCTTAACGCCCATCACGTCTGATGTGGAGTCGAGGGGAGAGGGGCAATGGTTGGCGGACTTGTCGACCCGTTGGCAGCCGCACGGGCGATTGCGGTAGCCGACGAGGCACTGAGGAAGCGAGGCTTCACGGCATCTATCGGAACAGACTTCGCGATGTTTTCGGAGATCCGCCGCAAACTGCGGGAAGGTGTGCCAGAAGCAGCCGTGTTCGATCCACAAGCTAGCGCCATCACGCCCAAGAAGGCGTTCTGGATGTCATTGGCTGATGGCCAAGGCCAAGTCGTCGCTCTACAGGCCTTCCGGGCCGATCACGCCGAGCCGACCCTTGCCGACTGGGCATTGGGCTGGATGCTCGGCATCCATCTGAAGCGCTCCGAACTCGTCATTCCGCATCACATAGAGCCGCCGTCGGACTCCATCGCCCACAAGCTGAGCGGTACGGTCGTGTACCACGGCGAGCTGTGGCTGGCCCGGCAGGTGCGCGGCGAACAGATCCTCGAGCCCTTTGCGCGGCTCGGCATGCTGACGTCCTACATCCGATGGCGGCCGAAGGCCATCTGGGCACTGACCAACGGCAAGATGGCCTACTACGCCAACATGCCGCGCTGGGGCTATGCCCATCAGGAGCGTGGGTTCATGTGCTGGCAGTTCGAGCCAGATGGCGCGTGCATGTCAGAATGGCTGTCGCTGGCCGACCGGGATTCTCTCGAGCGCCTGATCAGAGAGATGGTCCTCAGACGACCTGAATATCGACTGGGCTGAGCTCGGAAATCACCGTCACCCCCTTGCGGCCGTCGGGGAAGCGGTGCGGCAGCACCACCCGCTGATACGGCACCCAGCGAACCTGCCGGTTCGGCATGGACATAGCAGCGTAGACATGGCCGTAGTGCGGCTCTCCGGTGTCCACGACCCGGGGATAGACTTCGCTGACGATCTGGTCGTAGGGGTTGCCAATGAGACAGGGATAGGACACCGGAAAAATGCCCCAAAGCTTGGCTATGGGCGAGCGCGGCCCGATGCGCATGACCTTGTAGCGCTCGTCGTCGTCATCGCGAACGCAATCGATGCTGTAATCAGGTTTCACCGTCCGATCGCCCCAGGCATCCTGCAGCAGCAATGGCATCACCTTAGGGTCGGGTTCTGCCTGCTTCACGTATGTCCGGTCCAGCAGATGCACGTCGCTCTTGGCGATTAGCGCGTGGATCCGGTCGCGAGCGGCGCGAAACTCCGCAATGGTCTCGCTGAACCACCCGGCCAGATGGTACTGGAGATGGTAGGGTCCAGGATAGAGGTGAAGGTTCTCCATGACGTGGTAAAGCGACGACCAGTTCGGGGCGAACACTGCCCAACTTACGGTCGTACCGGCCTCAAAGTCGACCGCCACCCTCACCAACCCATGGCGGCGGATGGCGATTTCTTCTGCACTGGCTCCACCGTCAACTGTTGAGGGACCTTCGACCACCCGCCCCTGGTCGATCCAGATTGTGCGCCCAGTTTCTGTTTTCGTCGTCGGGCCCATAGGACCGACACTCTCCCTGGTATGTTCTGTGGGTGCTTATCGTGCTCTGATTGCGCCCAGCAGACCTGTTCGACCGGTTATCATACTCAATCATTCAAGAACATTGGGTTAACAGGCAGATGGGTGCTCAGCCGGTCAGTTCTTGAGCACGATGCAGGGCGCACCCTTGGCACGCAGCTGGGAACAGAGATCGTCGGCGGCTTGGCGAGTCGGGGCCGCAAGGCGGACGTTCACCATGGGACGCGTGCCAAGGCTCAGGTTGCGCTTGCGTACGATCAGCGGGGCCCGGTCACCAAGCACTGAGGGATACCGTTGCTGGAGATCCCGGTAGGTTGCCAGCGCTTTGGCTTGCGAGAAGTTGCCGGCAACCTGCACGCCCCAGGGCTGCCATTCGCCCTCCGCACTCTGCGTCTGCAGCGCCTGCAACTGCATCCTGGCCGGCGCGGCGAGCCGGGCCAGAACGTCGAGGCATGCTGCCGGCTCGACCTGCCGGTCTGTCCCCACCGGCTCGTCGGAGGTTCGCAAAGCCCTCCAATCGTCCACCGGCCGACCGGTGATGGCGGCCACGTAATCGCGCGTCTCCTGCGGCAGGCCGCCAGCTCCGGCAAGCCAGTTTTCGACTCGCGTGGCGCCGGAATTGTACGCCGCCGCTGCAAGACCGAGATTGCCGAACCGCTCGGCCAGATGCTTGAGCAGTTGCGCCGAGGCGGGGATTGCCTGGCGTGGATCGAACGGGTCAACCAGTCCGCGCTCGGCGGCGGTCGCCGGCATGAACTGGGCAATACCCTGGGCGCCCTTGGGGCTCACGGCTTCGGCGCGAAAGCTGCTCTCTTTCCAGATTAGCCGGGTGAAGTATTCCACTGGCAGCCCATTCACCGCAGCCGCGCTTTCGATGAGGTCGCACGTGGTGGTCGGAGTCGGCCTGACCGAGCCGGCGGGCTCAGACCCGGCCAGCGCGGCAACCGCCTGCGCTTCGCCGTGTACGGGCGCCAGCGAGGATACTTCCGCTGGCGCCGCAGCGGCGCCGGACGTCCACACAAGCATCATCGCAAAGGCCAAGATCGATCGGTGCACGTTTACGCGTCCTTCGTCCGTTGCGAGGGCTACCGGGTCGATAGCGGTCAGAGCCCTCATGGTGCAAGATGAAGGGAGAATTTGGCAACGGTATGCTGCATCCACGACGCTTCACCATCTCCGTGGAAATGGCCTTCCGGTCGAGCCGCATTCGTGTCACATTTGCCGCAAGGCACGGATAAATGTGCTTGACCGGTCCGCGGCGGCCCGCTTGGGCCGCCGTCCAGGTGCAAGGTACCGCCTTACCCGCCACCGGTGGGCCCGGCCAACCAATGGAGGAATGCATGCTACGCCATCTCGTCAGCTTATTCGCCGCTACGACGCTTCTCGCCACTGCCCAGTTCGCCGCCACGCCGGTCGCCGAGGCTCAGCAGGTCAACCAGATCCGCTGGGCAACCTCGTCTGTGGGGTCCTCAGGGCACCGTGCTCTGGTCGCCCTGGCGACCTTGCTGAACCGGGAAATGGATGATTATGAGATCACCGTCCTGCCGACGCCTGGCGCTGCGGCCAGCGTCCGTGGCTTTTCCGCCGGCCAGTTCGACGGCTATTACGGCGCCGACGTCGCCTACCACGAAATCGTCACGCGATCGGGCCGCTACAGGGAGTTCGATCCGGAAGCGGGCACCGAGCTGATTCAGTCCTTCTGGTCCTTCACCTTGGAAAACGGCATCGGCATCTCCGCTGCCAAAGCCGATCAGTACACCAAGTGGCGCGATCTCAGCGGGCAAGCGGTGTTCACCGGGCCGGCGCCCTGGGACACGCGCGCCGCGCTGGAGCGGGCCATGCAGGCTTTGGAAGTCGGACATAACTATGTCGAGCTCGATACCGGGCTGGCCGGCTCCGCCCTGCAGGAAGGCCAGATCGAAGCCTTTGTCGTCTACACAACCGGCGAAGCGAGCCCAGCACCGTGGGTGACCGAGGCCATGCTTACGACCGATGTCCATGTGCTCAACCCCAGCGACGAAGAAATCGCTGAACTCCGCGACCTTGGCATTGAAGTGGTGCGCATCGATGCCGGCGCCTTCGAGACCGACGTCGGTGTCGAGGAAGCCGTGCTGGTGCCGCTGTTCTACGGCTTCCATGTCGGACTCGACGTTCCGGGCGATGATGTCTACCGGATGCTGACCATCATCGAGGAGAAACTGGAGGAGCTGGTCGAGGCCGATTCAGGCTACCGGCAGCTGGCCGAGGGCATGGTCGAGCTTCAGCGCCGCGGCATCCAGGCCAGCCCCTCTGAGATCCGCATCCATCCGGGTCTGGCCCGCTTCCTGCGCGAACGCGACGCCTGGGATGAGGCCTGGGACGACCAAGTCGCCGGCTGACGCTCAGCTCCACTGCGATCTTGGCTTGGCCGCCCCTGGAGCGATCAGGTTTCGAGGGCGGCCCTATCGCCTCGCCCAAGAGGAGATGAGAGGCCGGTGAGCGAAACCTTCAGCGACGTCGAAGTCGGGTGGCGCCGGCGCGAAACGGTTCTGGAGCAGCGGCTGGGGTTCCTCGCCGATGTCGCTTTCTATCTCGTCGCCCTGTACTTTTTCTTCTACCTGTCGCGCTATTACGTGACCGGTGCCGGTGGCCCCAGTCTGCTGGCGGTCAACGCGGTTCCGCTGACTTTGTGCCTGGTGGTGCTTAACGACCTGCGCAGAGGCGATCTTTACCCTTGGCTTGGTATTATCGTGCCGCACCTGGTGGCGCTGGCCTATGTCGGATTCAGCATCTATGCGATCTGGTATCTGGTCAGCGAGTTCGATTCGATCCGCATCTACCGGATCGCGATGTGGAACGCCCATGACATGATCGTGGGCGGAGGCATGACGGCCCTCATCCTCGAATATACGCGGCGCCGCTACCTCCCGCTGTTCGTCATCAATATCGCGCTCATCCTGTACACGGTCTACGGCCATATGGTGCCGGGCATGTTCCATCATCCCGGCATGTCGTGGACGCGCGTGGTCACTGCGACCAGCCTGGAAATGTCGACCGGCATCTTCGAGCGCCTGTCGCAGCTCGGAGTCACGCTGATCGGCTCATTCATCCTGGTACTGGCGGCGCTGCGCGCCTTCGGCTGCATCGATTCCATGCTGCTTGGTTCGGCCCGAATCGCCACGCGCTCGCCGCAGCTTCTGCCTCAGACCGCCGTCATCGGGTCGTTCGCCGTGGCTGCGGTCAGCGGCTCGGGGGCTGCCAACGCGGCGACCACCGGCTCGGCCACCATCCCTGTCCTGATCCAGGCCGGTTTCCCGCGGGTCACTGCCGCTGCCGTGGAGACAGCCTCGTCTCTGGGCGGCCAGCTGATGCCGCCGCTGATGGGCATTGCCGCCTTCCTGATGGCGGAGTACATGGGGGTCAGCTATTTCGACGTGGTGGCGCGGGGCTTTGCGCCGGCGTTCATTTACTTCTTCGGCGTGGCCTTTGCTGTCTACCTGGTTTCGGCGCGCTATTACAAACGTGCCATCGTGCCCGACGTGCCGCCGCTCGGCCTGATGGACAAGGGCAATATCGCCGCCTACTTCATCGCCGTCGGTGGGTTGATCTACTTCATGGGAGTCGAACGCCGGCCGCCCATGACCTCGGCGCAGAACGTCTTCGTCGTGCTGTTCGGCTTCCTGGCTCTGTTCTTCCTGGTGCGTTCGGTCATCCGCAAGGCGCTGTCGCTGGTGGAACTCAGCCGGCCGTTCCTCAGGCTCATCGAGTCGTTTGCCACCATCACCTCGGAGCTGACCATTCTGCTCGCCACCCTCGGCGTCCTCACCGCCATGTTCACCGTCACCGGGGTGCCGACCAAGGTCGGTGTGCTCTTGATGGAAGGTGCGGCCATCAATCTGGTGCTCATGGTGGTGGTCGCGTTCGGCTTTGGGTATCTGG